>NZ_AHMO02000007.1:300000-440053 GCF_000243715.2 Leptospira broomii serovar Hurstbridge str. 5399 | reverse complement strand
ATTCTAAGGCCTTCAAATGCCTAGAAAGAGGCAAATCCAGAGGTTGCCATGTTCGCAAGTGCCTTGCCTTACTGGGAAGTCTCTAAAAAAGAAAAAGAATTCTTTTACAGAGCCTTAAAAACAGCGAGAAAGGAAGCGGGATTTACTCAAGCGGAAGTAGCCAAAAAGCTAAAACGGAGCCGAAGTCATATTTCTAAGGTAGAATTAGGATTAAGACGATTGTTTATGGATGAATTTTTGGTGCTATATAGACTTTATGGAAAGCCTACTGTTTATTTCTACTCTGCATTTCTGAAAAGTAATCTAGTAGAAAGACAGGATTAAGCCCGAGTAAAATCTGCGAAGCAGTTTTAACGAGGGCAATTGGAAGCGGGTTAGGTGAAGGTTTGGTGTCCCGATCGCGTAGCGTTCGGGTGGATCGGTTCGCAAGAACCGGGACAAGCAAAGCAAGTGAATTTTTTTTCAAAGTGAATTCAATAAAGAACCGTATTGATCCATTTCATCAAATTTAAATTCATTAATTTCGGTTAAATCAGATTTATATTTAACGTCGGTTACTTCTCTCGGGATGCATTGCCTATCAATTTTCTGAATATTCCTTATGTTATAAAATCTCAACGATGTTTTTGCGATATTCTGATCGTATCTAATGTCCAAGAGAAATTCATTTTCTAAATCATTTCCAAGCGTCTTAAAAACTAAAGTATATAGCTTATTTACTAAACCGAATTCACCATCTACTTTTGAAGCAATACTATCTATTAAATCGATAATGTTTAGTCCATCATATGCTTCTTTTATGAAAATGGACGCGACTATGATTAATTCCTCTGATTTAAAGAACAATTGTTCAGCGCTGAAAGTATGAATTCTTCGAAATACATTAGTGCTCTTGACTTCGATTTTTTCATTGTGAGCATTAAAATCATATCTTTCTTCTGGAAACGAATGCCAATATTTAAGTAAAACCGAGGGGTTTTTGGCATTGTTAATAAGAAAGAGTTCTGACCAAAGTCCTTGAATATGTTTTCTTGCAGGAGCAGAAAATGTCTGAAAGATTTCAATGTATTTGTTCAAGAATCCGACCACTTCGCTCTGGTTATAACACTCCTTAATCAAAGTTTCGGAAAATTTTAAAAATAAATTCTGTAATTTTATATTTTCTCCGGTAAAGGTAATGATCGTAAACAAATGTATTTCAGTTACTTCATTATTTTGAATCTTGCATTCTTTATTGTGCTCAATTTTAAAATTCTTAAACCGGAAATTTCTTAGCTGAATCACTTTCTCAGACTGATTTATTTCCACTTTTAGCAATAAGACGGGATTTCCATTCGAGTTTACTGCAATTCTAAAGTCCGGGTAACCAGGGACAACAACTCCAAATAGAAAATTCTTCTCACTATTTTCCGGTATTGATAAAGAATTAAAAATTTCTAACAAGTTCATGCTTGTCTAACAAGATCGACTCCTATATGTTCAGGAATCCAAATAGCTAAGGTTGGAACTTGAAGAAGAGAGGTATCTCGAAAATTAAGTAAGTGGATCTGAATTGATAATAAATTAGCGTTTTTTATTTCCGCATCGCCAGGATAAATAATTTCCCCAGATCTTGGGTTTTTACCTTGAAATAACTGTTGAATTTCATCATTTTTATCTAATCTACGAGTTCTCCCTTCCCAGTGATCAATCTGTTGAGCGCTCATTAGATAGATCATGCAGTCATCCTGTGGATGATAATTTAGATACCGTTTAATAATACCACGTAAACTTGAATAGGTTGTTGAGTCTGACTCTCTAGTAAACTTCATCTTTGTTAATAGATTTTCCAAACAATCTGTAATACGAATCTTCGCAGCCAAATGTCGTTGCTCTTCTGTCCTTTTTATGTGACCGAGATCTTCTGTGAAAAATTCTTTCTTTAACTGCAGGTATTCAAACAAAACCTCACGATTTGATTCGATTAGACTTTCAGTATCATGTGGAGCTTTAATCCTAAACCATTCATTTCCAAATCTATCACGCTCAAGAGGGTCATATAGTATATTTGATCTTGTCAAATTCAACATACTATCCAAAACGACCCGCCGATCCCATTCGTTTAAATGCTTATTGCTTATATTATACTCAGATAATTGTTCCCTTACGTCCTCCTCATGATCAATGATATGATTATAGGCATCAATCGTTACCTGATCTATAAATACACGGCAATAACCTAAATACTCCTTTTTATATCCGAAAAACCGAGCCCTTTGTTGAACAGTATCAACATTCCCCACTCCAATATTTCGTGGCATATACGTTACAGTAAGACCTTCAACAGTAAATCCTCTGTCCATTGATTGCCCCCCAATTAATATCCATGAATATGAACTGCTCCAAGTAATAGGCGGAGTAGACTTCTCCCTAGTATTTACCTCTACAATTGGCGTATATTGAATTGCATTTACGAGGTGAATTCCAGATAAATCTTCAAAAGACGGAAAATCGTGAACCGTCAATTGAAGATCATTGTAGGCTACTTGAAATTCCGCTAGCAAGGCATTCTTTTCATCAGTTGCATCACTCGACAATAGTCGAGCCCAACTTTCCTTAATTCCGCATACCCAATCGTAAAATGTTGCGTGATCAGCCTGAAGTCGAGATGGATGAATAAGCATTGAGCGATTATTTTGATCTTCTTTTATTTCTCCTGCTACAACCCCTAAATAGAAGAATTGAAGTGCTCTGATCAAACTTTCAGGTGGTTCATGTAAGGTATTTCCTGGAGTTGAAAGATCCGTTGGAGGAATTTCAATTATTAGATTCGAATTTTCTCCAAAGAAAACTTGCCCGCCTGTATAATTATCTCCTGGAGTAAGCAGCTTTATAAAATTTGGCGATAACCTATCTAAAATATTAATAAATAAGTTTGCCTGGGGGGTCGCAGTGTATTGTAGAAAAGTGTGATGTGGAAAGAGATTTCTTAGGTCAGTTATCCTTCTATAAATTGTTGAAACTTCTCTTTCCGTTAATTCATCCAAATCCAACCCTTCTCTCGCAGCTCTCCTAGCTTTCGTATTCAAACTCGCCTGATCACTTTCATCATCTATAATAATTGTCGGGACTTGATCTAAGTTGATTTGAGATAATAAAGTAATTAAATTTTGCAGCCTATTACCGTTTTTCATTACAGTAATTAGTACAGTCTTGCACCTATCATTTGGAAAACTTGGGTTTCTCCACTGATCAAGAGAATTTGCAATTGAAGAAGAATGATCATTATTTTCAGGATTTGTTATTTGTAGCCATTTTTGCCTTAATCCAAATCGTTCATTAATCTTTAAGTCGTTTTTCAATCTAATAGTAGACTGCTCAAGTAAGTTAATTTTTGCACCTCCGAGAATAATGACTATTTGGTAATTATTGTCTCTCGCCAATGCAGTCAATGTCGTAAAGGATAACGTTTTGCCACTTTGGACATACCCAATAACAAGTCCTGTATTAACGTTAGTTTGATTCTCTGGATTCCCGCATGCTTGCATAATTCTATGTGTCTCATCAAGAATCCTTTGACCAGTGTTACTCAGCACCTTTGTGGAATTAATAAAACCCTTGCTTCGCAAAAGCTCTAACGTCTCTTCTCCTGTATATGGATTCCAAATTACATTGCAATCTTCCTTTCGAACTTCAATTCTTTCAGTCATATTTAATTACCTATTTAGACAAGTTTGATATTAACTCATTAAAGTTTCGCCTTACTTCTCCCTGCGTTTTTATTCCGCTTTGCTTAGCTAAAACTTCTGATAAACCTAAAGCCGCGGCTATCCTAAGAATGGGTTCAATTTTGGAATTATCTACTCCCACAAATTCAACCATAAATGGATGAATTAGAGATAGGCGAATTCCGACTTGTCTTTGCGAACCGCTCGGGTTTCTTATGAATTGATCACCGATCTCAATTAACTCTTTCAAGGAAGGATCATAAGAAAGTTCAATAGATATTTTCCAACCACTGCTGTTAACTACGATCTCAAACTCTCGATGGATTGTTTTCTGACTTTTTGAAAGTTCTCTTTGTTCGGGTATTGAATTCTTCGCTGAATCAATTACTTCAGAAATCGCTTTCGGCATTCTTTCCTTTAAGTCATCAGCAGTTTTGCTCAATATTTTCTCAGTAGACTTATATTCTTTATCGGAAGCGCGAGAACGATAGTTTTCCGCCTGCAGTAAAAGCGGAAATGATTTTGTATTAATATCATCTCTCAAGAGCCTTAGGAAAATATCGAGATTCTCGTCCCATTGAATTCCTTTCTTTGTAAAACTAACATCAAATCCCTCTAGATGCAATTCACCAAAAACTCTTTGATAGCGATAACTATTAGGGGTGCCAAAAATAAATTCAGGTCTGAAACCCGCGTCAAAACTACCTTCAATAACTCTCCCACGGCGAAACAGGGCAAAACCGGCTTCGGAAGTTGAGCCAACTTCCCTTAAAGCAACGAAACCATGAACACTCAAGCCTTTCTCAATTGGAAAATTAATTTCTCTCTTCCATAAAATTGGCTCTCCCGTTGGGCGATGCGGTTTTTCATGGAATTTAGCTATCAAAATATTGGGTTCTTCATAATGAAGAGTTTCACCATTTAAAATTAAGTTAAGATTTTTCTTACGTAAAAACTCTCGGTATATACTCTTCAAATGTTCTTTTACCTTAGAAAGAGTCTTCTTTCTTGGAATCTTTGAAACATTTAATAACTCTATTACTGTATAATGAATATGCTCTTCATTTTTTTTAGTGATAACTTCTAATTCTTCAAGTTTATCATCAATAATCTTTGACATGTCAAAAATTATCTTTCTCTCATACGTTTCTTCCAAAGAGGAAGTCGTTACAGACCACAAATCGGAAAACCAGCATGCAGCTGTTTTCATTCCCATACCAAATTCAGAAAGCCCTTTTGTATCTGGCGGAATCGCAGCTGCTCTAAAAGCTCTTGCGTAATCTTGCTCCTTTATCCCAGCTGCATTATCTCGAATCGTGATTTTATTATTTGGATCATCAATTTCAATTCTAACTTCTAAAGTGTAATCTTTACCATGTATTGATTCTAATTTCTTTTTATTCTTTAGGTAACTATCAATTGCATTGTCAACAAATTCAGCGAGTGCAAACCAAACCTCATATTCAACATATTTCAATATTGATAAGATGGCTACTCCTGGCTTAATATCGACTTTCTTTAACATTTGAAACCTAAATATTTTTATATTTGCGAAAACACGCTCTTAGCAATTATTTCAACAATATTTGCGTTTACTGCATTGCCCACTGCTCGAAATTTTCCAGTATTTGATTCAGGTAAATATTTTAGTTTATTCAAACTTTGCAATTTAAGACATTCTTCAAAAGTCATATGTCTTTTTTGCCATCCAATTATAGGCAATTGCTGGGTAGTCATCGATATCAAAGCAGGTGATGTTACAGGTCTTTTAACCCTCACTCCCGAAGCACGAAATTGAATTAAGTTATTCCAAATTATTCTTTTCTCCCCCTTACAATTCCATTCGAACTTTTGAAAGCTTGGAGGAAATTCCTTTATTAAATGAAGCCAATGATCGATGACCGATTTGTTTTGTTTATAAAATTCTCTATTTCGTTTAATAAATTCTATTTTCCATTTGGGGAATTTATCTTCTTTTGTTAATGCATAAGTAGGTATTAAAGAGCTTATATTGTTTTCATTAACAGTCTTTAAGCTCTTGCCAAAACTTCCTTTGAAATTCTTTAACTTACTAAATCCTATTTTACTTGGAGTATATTCTTCAAATGGATAATTTGCTCCGAATTCCATTGCCCACATCGGACTAATTATTTCTATGTCTTTTGGTAGTTTATCTAACAAGATTTGCCATGCATTAATACATTGTATTTTATTCTTTGAAAGAGGTTTATAATTCTGAGGGTCTGTATCTAATATCGACTTGATTGATAAATCTTTTGTTTTCTTATGACCCGGCCAAGAAAAACTGGGGATATATTTTTTTGTACAAATTATATACACTCTTTCTCTGATCTGTGGAATCCCGTAGAAGTGCGGGGAAAGAACGTTATGATTTATGTTGTAACCAATATTCTCAAGTTTATCTACTATAGTTTTCCATGTCTTACCGTTATTATGCTTTACTATATTTGGTACATTTTCTAAAAAAACGAACTTTGGATTATGGAATTTTATTATTTTATAAACGTATTCAAAAAGATCGCCGTAATCGGGACAATTAAATCCCTTTTGAAATCCTGCTTTTGAAAATGGCTGACATGGAAATCCCGCACATAAAATATCATGTTTTGGGATTGATTTTAAATTTATTTTTCTTATATCACCCTCTGGACGAATTCCAAAATTGTCAGAATAAATATTTCTGAGTTCTTCATCTATTTCACAAGCAAAAACGCAGTCGTGGCCTAACTTCGTCAATGCAATATGAAATCCACCTAAACCTGCAAACAAATCAATGAACTTCATTATATATATAGAAAACCTTTTAGATTATTTCAATTAAAGCTGCTATTGAGTAAAGCGCAATAATATATGATAAGCCAGCCAAGGACGGCTGGCGTCTTAAATGAGGGGCGCGGCATGGCGCATAACGAAATATAATTGTCGAAGTTCCGCGAGTCCGAAGGACTTGGCGCGAGTTTTGCTCTGCAAAACGAGTGACAAAGCGGAATTTGGCGAAGCCCAAGCAAGGGGCGCGAAGCGATCCCGAAGCGCCGCGACAATTTTTAGTTATGCGAAGAAGGACACTATTAGTTCAAAATAGATTTTTTAAGTTTCATTAGCTTTAATAAAGTTGGAATTCTAAATTTGCTTATGTTCCGATTTGCATATTTTAAAGTGGTATTTAGGGTAGCTGCATTTATTTCTATAGAAGCACGATTTGCTTTTTCCAATATGGTTGGAATATTCATCGTATTCTTAAAGGCTTTCATCATATCTAAAAAAGGAATTATTTCATCAAAAATAAAGTCCTGAATTTTGTAACCGTTGCCTTCATTTAAGACTTCGCAATATTCAATATACTCTTCGAACGAGTTAACAAAATGGTTAAAAAAGAAGTTTCGAGTCTCGTCCCATTTTGAACCGAGACTTACTTCATTTTGCTGAGTGGTTGCCTCTACTAATTCGCCTAAGGCTATTTGAAATAAATTAGAATCTTCCAAATATTTGTTTCTAGACGATTTCAATTTTTCTAAGCCAGTCAGTTTTTTAGATTTTATATCCTCTTGGAGCAGCTTAATTTCTGCCGCCGTCTTTCTTTTGGTAATTATCCAGCCTATCAAAAATCCGATAGCCAAAACAAACCCGACTGTGACTAAAAGAAAAATATATGCAAGCCAATGATCACCTTTCGCGATCCAGTCTAAGATCCTTGTTAAAACTGGCTTAACTATTTGCTCCAGTAGACCTATTTCTTTTTCTGCCATTCTTGTGCCGCCGTAGACATTTGCCTTAATAAGGCTCGAATGTTATTAATCGATGAACTAGCTTTTTCTATAATCCTTTCATCGGGCAACTTTCGACCTAGGACTCCTTCTATTGCTCTTTTTGCCCTTGCATATGAATCTCCAGATGCTGCATTGAAGTTTCTAATTATTGTATTCTTCTCTGTTTCAGTCAAAGGAGCATCTTTCAACTCACTCGCAACTGCTAGAATACTATTGATGAAGTTTTGTTCCGACATTCGACTTTTCCTTTATATGTGTATTTTGTCCTTTTTCGCATAACGAAAGAGGCTGGCCGAAGTCCAGCGCGTCCGTAAGGACTTGGCACGAGCTTGCGCATGCAAGCGTAGTGACAAAGCTGGATTTGCCGAAGGCCGAGCGAGGGTCACGAAGTGAGCCCGAAGCGAAGCGGCCGAGCCGTAGTTAGGCGAAGTAGTCAAATCAACTAGCGAATCCCTTCAGGAATTTCTTCTTTTTTCAATTCCCTTCCTGATTCGTCATAATACTTTGTATTTTCTGATGTCTCTAATTGATCTTTAGGACATTCGATGTTAGGGTCATTTTTGCATTGTTTACACTGTGCATTAATGCTTTTAACGGCACGATAAACTGCAGAACTTTTAAGGTTAACGGCAGAAGTTGTTACTTCATAGAAATAACCACAATTATCTCCTTCGCCTAATTCGAATGAAAAGAAAGCATAATCTCCGACAATTCTACCGAACAGGCCAAGGGATGGCTTTTTATAATCTGTATAGATCTTGCTGCCTTTGTGAAATATTAAATTTATACAATCGGAAGATCCATAGCTATTACATGTATTACTATTTGTAGGATTGAGCGAAATGACTGTATAATTATTAGCAGAATAATATATTTCAGGTCTGATGAAATCACCAGTAGTTGATTCTATCATAGTTACTATCGTTATGGAATAAAGGTTGTAGGCTTCTTCATCGGTAACCAAGTTCGGATGAAAAATCCAGCCTTTATAATCAATTTTCCCCCTCTTCTGAATAACTTCTGCCCAGCGTCCAGGGACATCAGATATAACAACTGCTTGAGGTAACACTTTCAAAAGCTTCGGATTTGTAGAACTATCGAATACAATTGAACTATTAATATCAGGACTGGAAAAAATTTTTACCGGCCTAGAAAGTGAAAAATAACTTCCTATTTCATACTTTTTAAGTATTTCCAGACTAGGCGATTCACTCAAATATCCTGAAAATACCCAGCCTTCTTTTTCATAAAAACGTGCTTTTAACCATTTACCTTTAAGTTTATCAATTTCGACTTCATCGTTTTCCTCTCCGAAAATAATAACCATTGTATCTTTGGGAATTACTTCAATTACAGTTCCAATTAAGCTCGGATCCTTTCTTAATTTAATTCCCGATTCAGATTTAACGTAAAGGTTTTTAACGGAATATTTTCCGTCTTTGTTATTCCGATCGCAAACTATTCCGGAAAACACTAATAAAAGTATAATTATTCTTCTTAATCTCATATGCATTATTCAATAAGGTCTTTGACTATTTCGCCTAACGAAATATAATTGTCGAAGTTCCGCGCGTCCGAAGGACTTGGCGCGTGACTTGCTCTGCAAGGCGCGTGACAAAGCGGAATTTGGCGAAGCCCAAGCAAGGGTCGCGAAGCGATCCCGCAGCGCCGCGACAATTTTTAGTTAGACGACGTTGGCATCAAAATAAAATAGAATCTAATATTTCATAAGCAACTGCTCGCTTTGAAATAAAGCGGCCATTCGTAACCCAGTATTTGATCCTGAGCCTATTAATTTGATATGAAAATATTTGTGATAACTCGTATCCAGAACTACTCTCACCTTTTAAATGAATTTGGTGAACATAATCTATCTGAAAATAAGCTGTACGCTCATTTCGCGAAATTTCTACAGATCTCCCTTCATCTTTACATACAATTCTTTGGTCTTTAGGGAGTTTTTTGTTAACCTTTTTAATTAATCTATCTAATTCCTTTTTCATTACATTAAAGGATTCAATTGTATACTTATCGGATACGATCATTTCCGATTTAACGACTGCAGGCCCTCTCTTAGAAGCTTTTCTAATTAGAGGAAATCTTAAAATGTAGTTATAGAATCCGAAGCATAAACTCAATATAAGTTTTTTAAAACTCGCAAGTAAATCATTTAATAATAGAAGTGGAAAACGGAATAGACATTTAGCACGAGCTAATAAATAATAAAGCTCTTCGCCGGATACTGAGTTAAATGGTTCACTTTTAAAAGGAGGTAAAAATCTAATAATATTGCTTTGCTCAGATTTATAATCAAATGCAATGAATTCAGCAAGATCAGACTCTGACCTATGAAATGTCTTATCATAGACAAAAATTCTCCGTGCTAATTTTAGCTTTTTACGTTTTTCAAGTTTATAATATATTTCAAAATAATAGAAAGATCCTTTTTTCAATTGCGCTGCATTCGTTACATTTTCAGAAGTTGTACTAAATTTAATCACTTTACTTAAAAAGGATTTTGGCGCGAGAACTATAGGAACAAAGCGATTATATTCTTTTTCATCCAAATTTGCCAATTCAGATCCAAATAATGTTATACTAAATGGGCTAAGTGCTTTTGAAGAATATATCCGAAGCAAAATTGCATCGATGACCCCATAAGCATTCTTCGAATTACTAATCGAAATGTCGCAACAAACAAAATCTATAATATGTTTATTGGGCGTAGCTTCGCTTTCTTTAAATTTTATTTTTAAATTTGGACTCACGAAGACCCGAGGATCGAATTTGCGCAAAAATGTTTGATAAAGGGTAAATGAGCTAACAATCAATGCAAGCCAAGCAATACTCGCATTAATCAATGGTGCAATTTTTACTAATTCTTCTTGCGTCATATTTTTATGCCAATGTCGTCTAACGAAAGAGGCTGGCCGAAGTCCAGCGCGTGCGAAGCACTTGGCGCGAGTTTGCGCATGCAAACGAAGTGACAAAGCTGGATTTGCCGGAGGCCGGAGCGAGGGTTGCGAAGCAAGCCCGAAGCGAAGTGGCCCAGCCGTAGTTAGCCGACGTCCTGGCGCACTACTCTGTTTTTTCTATGCGAAATTCTCTAGCCCAAACAAACATTTCATCTAAGAAAGCAACTATTCCCACTGGCTCCCTTTTTCCAATTGAGATTTTAGAAAGTTTAACTCGGGGATCGAATCTCATTTCTAGTAAATCTATAATAGATTTAGGCGCACTGCATAATAGCCCTGAAACTGCTCCCTCATTTTTTACTTGGATTTCTCTAAGATATGTATTCAAAAAATAATCTGGAGATCGACAGCCTCCAAATATTTTATATACACAATCATCAAAATGATTCCGAAGTGAAATAAAAGATTCTCTATCATCGGCTATAAAATATAACTCAAAGCATTCCTCGCGCCTCTCAAGGTTTATTAAATGTTCATCATAAAAATCAATTCTTTTTACCTTAACAGCTCGCCGAACAGTAAAGTCTATCTTGCCTTTGAAATGTATTTTGTAGGCTGGTCCATAAGGAGCAATACCAAATCTAATCAGCACGAAGGTGCTCTGAACGTGGGTGAGAGTCCCATCCTTTTCTTTTAGTAATTTGTTAAGTTCTAATAAATTTTTCACAACAATAGAATTTTGCCAGGATGTTCGGCTAACTCAAAATCTCTGTAGCGTTGGATAAAAATACAACCCCCGTCGCCTTCTGCTGTTTCGTCAAAGGGGTACACCTGCGAATCTTCGTATAAGGTGCACATCTCCGGCGTGTCGGATAAATCGCATTGCTAGCCTTGGTGTTCAGAGATATCGTTACGGGCAAAATCCCCGAGTTATAAAGAGCTCATCGAATCCATTTGAATATCCCATTTAGGAGATTTCTTTCATAAATGGGAGGTGAAATTCTGATTTTACTTTGTGTGTATATTACTATGGTCTAAATCTCTGCCGAATGTAAAGCGTCCAGCGGACTTTGAACCATCAGTAGCGTAGGGTCGGTGATCCGGGCATAAATCTCGGTAGTACGAACCGAAATATGCCCAAGTAATTTCTGAATAATTTTTATTGAAGTTCCCGATTCAAGCAAATGAATCGCAAAAGCATGCCGAAGATCATGAATTGAAACATCCTTCTTGATAAGAGCCTTATCGCGCGAAGATTCGAAAACACGTTCGGCAGTTCTAACATGAAGATGTGAATTCCCCGATTGGCCTTGAAACACCCAAGAATTCTCTCCGGAACGATTAACGCTTTTTCTTAGTTCTTCCTTACAAAATTTAGGCAGAATCGTAAACCTATCCTTCTTTCCTTTTCCTTGCCGTATTCGAATCTGATTCTTTTTCCAATCTATGTCAATTCCCCGGATAGAAACTAACTCGCTTACACGTAAACCTGCTCCATAACATAAGGATAAAAGAAGCCTATGTTTAGCATTTAGCGGAATATTCAAGATCTTGAAGACTTCATCCTTAGTTAGAGCCTCCGGAATTTTCCTTTCGCGCTTCGGAATAGAATAAGAGAGAAGAAATTGCCTTCCGAGAACCGAATTATAGTAAAATTTCAAAGCCTGTAGAATGGAACGAACCGTGACAGAGGAAAGTCTGCGCCTATAATGAATATTATCCAAATATCCGATTAGATCAGAATCTTCCACATAGTAAGGATGCTTTCCTGAAGCTTTTAAAAAGGCTCGGTTGTACAGAAAGTAGGCCTTTTCGGTTTTCCTACTGTAATTTCTCCTCAGCAGTTCGGTTTTCAAGGGAAGAAGTAAGATATCAGGATCTGCCTCCACAAATCTCCCGGCAGAAAAAAGAAATTCGGATAAATGCGCATCGGATCGAGGGACCAACCACTCTCTCGAATTTCGAGCCCATTTCGCATTCGGAAGTTTTTTAAAAAAATCAAATATCCTAGAATCGAATTGAAGCATCCGAATTCTGAAAAAAGCCCTCCCATCAATCCAATCCAGAAGAATCTTGACTTTTGGCGTCATGGGCAATGAATAGAAAATACTAAAAATTTGTATAGTATATTATAAAAAACGCGATTTTCATAGCTTCGCCCTTTGGGTCCCGGAAGGCTCAAAAAAAAACGTAAATGGACAATTCGGTCAAGTAGATTTGTCGAATATATGTCGGAATGGCTCAAAAAAGATCACATAACGTTGGAAATTTCTTCAGGTTCTCAGTTCGGAAGAATCTCTTACAAGATTTCGCCATATTACTCGAGTAATGACCGTTTTTCTTCAGACCGACTTCTTCCTTTTCACAAAAAGTAAGATGAGTGGATTCTTTTAACGGGAGAGGACAAGCGAATCTAAAATGGGCGACAAATCCTCGAGCAAGTCATGAGAAGAATTCCCGGCGGTAATTTCGAGATCGAAACAATGGACTTTGGTTAGAAGTTTTCGCTCCCGAGGCCGACCGAGGGAGTCGAAAATTAAATTCAGTCGAATTAAAAGACGGAAAGAACAGCGGAGTTCCTCCTTTCAGAGGTTACTTGCAAAAATCGTGATTTGCACTAAGACGCGACAATACGAAAGTCTTACAAGAATCTCTCTATAAATCCTAGCCCGATCGGGCTTACTATGTTCTCGCTAAATGAAAACGGACACTTGATTGAGGTAAATCATAGACCTCACAAACGATTTTTTCCTCTTTTTTAGATTGGATTTTTCTTAAGAATCGGTTTGAATTCTGTGATGCGCGATTCTATCGCCTAGGCTAGCAAAGAAAGAAAGAATATATGGAAAATCGCGAATACGACGTTATTATCATCGGCTCCGGCATGGGAGGATTGACCACGGGGTCTCTTCTAGCTCAGTTTTCCAATAAGAAAGTTCTGCTTTTGGAGCAACATTTCAAAGCCGGAGGCTTCACTCACGTTTTCAAACGAGAAGGAAAATTTCTTTGGGATGTCGGAATTCATTATGTAGGCGATATGCAACCCGACTCAGCTCTCAGGAAGGTTTTCGATTTAGTCACGGCGGGTAAGGTCCATTGGGCGGCAATGCCGGATATTTTTGAGAAGTTTGTGTATCCGGATTTTACGTTTAGCGTTAAGAACGATCCGAAGGTATATGAAAAAGATTTAATAGACTCTTTTCCGGATGAGAAGGAGGCTATCGGACGATATTTTCAAGATATCAAAAAGGTGGCATCTTGGCACGGACGTCACATGATGCTCAAAGCCTTACCTCCCTTTCTGGACACTTTCGGTGCCGCTCTAGATCTGATCGGCTCTTCATCGGCTTTAGTGACCACCGGAGAATATTTGGATAAAAACTTTCAAAACCAAAAGCTCCAGGCGGTCCTTTGCTCTCAATGGGGAGATTACGGCCTCCCTCCCAAAATAAGCTCCTTTGCCATTCACGCTCTTATCGTCGCTCATTATTTAAAAGGCGGCTTTTATCCGATAGGCGGCTCCGGACAGATCGCGCAAGCGGTCCAAGATATTCTAAAAGCTCACGGAGGCAAAATTGCGTTATCCCGGGAAGTGAAGGAAATACTCGTCGAGAAAGGAAAAGCGATCGGAGTCAGAGTCCTCAACAAAAGGAAAACGGAGGAAGAAGGAAAGGAAATCGAAGAAACGTATTACGCTCCCCAAATCGTTTCCGACGCCGGAGCATATAATACTTTCATAAATCTTTTACCGACTTCAGTGGAGCTCCCCTATCGCCAAGAACTGGAATCCTTCTCGAAAGTATATCCGCTGACGGCAAACGTGACTCTCTATTTAGGTTTAAAGGAAGATCCGAGAAAACTCGGCTTTAAAGGAGAAAATCACTGGATCTATTCTTCGTACGATCACGATAAGAATTTTTCTGAAGGATATAAATGGACGGAAGGAGGGAAAATCCCGGGTGTCTATTTGTCCTTCCCTTCATTAAAGGATCCGGAAGCTCACGCTCACACTGCGGAGATCATCGCCTTCTGCGATTACAAGGCTTTCGAATTATGGAAAGACCAACCTTGGAAAGAACGAAACGAGGTCTATAAGGCCAAAAAAGCAGAGATGATTCGCCGTCTTCTGGATTACGTGGAAGAGAAATACAAAGGATTTAAGGATTTGGTGGAATATACCGAACTTTCCACTCCGATTACCACGGAGCATTTTACCTTACATCGAAAGGGAACCATCTACGGTTTGCCTTGCGTACCCGATCGATTTAGAGAGTCCAAATCCCCCTGGTTTTCACCCAAAACTCCCGTCGAAAATTTGACATTAACGGGGGCAGATGCGGCATCCCCCGGTTTGAGTGGAGCCATGATGGGAGGCTTCTCCGCATTTGCTAATATGTCGGGCGGAATGACTGTCTTACAATTGTTTCGAAAAACGATGAATTCATAAGAATCGAACGCTTAAGAAATTCATTTTGAAATCCATCATGCACAAAAATTTGTATCGTAAAATCGTATGCCATTAGGAAATTCTTTTCCGACAGAATCGCCACTGAAAGGATCTCGCTAAAAATACGCATGGATGTCGGAAATCAAATGTCGGAATGGTTTCGTTGGACACCCTATGCATTACTTCCCGTTCTCAGTTTCTCGCTTTCTTTCCTAACTTTATATCTCTCTATTCGAAATCGGAATACATCCGGCTCGAGAGAATTTACCGTCGTTTCATTCGGAATGCTTCTCTATAGTTTCGGTTATTTTTGGGAAATGGTTTGCATTCGATCGGATAATATTCTATTTTGGGATAATTTTCAATTCTTAGGGCCGGACATTATCGTTACGGCTCTACCGTTTCTTTGTATGAGAGTCGTGAATTTGGATAGATTCATCAAACCGATTACAGTGGCACTCTTTGCCGCCATTCCTATTTCCATAGAGACGGTCATTTGGTTAGGAAAGCCGGAATGGATTCGAACTTCTTTCTACTTTGATGATACTGGGCCCTGGAGAGCCCTAGTTTACGAATATGGCCCCTGGATGAACGTTTATGTCTATAATTTCCTGGTCATATTCTCACTCTGTTTGTTTGCTCTTCTTGCAGGTACAATCTTTCAAAGAGGGTTTCATCGAATCCGGAGTCTTGTTTTTTTAATCGCGCTCAGCATTCCGTTTGTCGGCCAAATCATGACGGTGGCAAAATTCGTCCCGTTTGTCCATCCTAAGCTCGACATTTTTCCTTTAGCCGCTAGCATCTCTTGCTTAATCTGGGTTTACGGTCTTTTTTACTTTCGGATTCTGGACTTGATCCCCTTGGCCAGGAACCAAGTCTTTGAGTGGATTCAAGATGCGGTTTTTGTTTTAAATCGTGAAAATTACATCATAGATTGCAATCAAGCCGCTCTCAATCTGCTTGGAACTCCTCGCCTTCGCAGCGATACCAAACTTTCCCAATTTCTTCCGGATCTAGTCGATACGCTCAATGATTGCGCGATGCGTCAACGAACTACGACCGAATGGAAACGACCGGGATTAATGCCGATCGGGTACTACGACGTATCGATCAAACCGCTCGGAGAATTCAATTCCATTTTTCGAATCGTTACGCTGCGGGATATTACCGAGCGCGCCTTGGAAGAGAAAAAGATTTCCGAAAGACGGGATATTCTACAAAGTATATTAGATTCCACTAAAATACTTTTTCTGGTTCTAGACGGAGAAGGACGATTGATCTTGGTCAATAAAGCCTGTCAGGAAGTGACCGGATACGATCTTTCGCAATTGGAAGGAAAATCGTTTTGGGAAGTGGTTCTTTTTCCGGACGATAAGAATCGGGTTTTTCGAATATTTAACAAGAGGTTCGGCCCTAAGCGGTTTCCGAATCGAACCAATATTCATCTGAAGCGGAGAGACGGAAAGTCAAAGTACACCGTTTGGGAGCATAAAGAAGTGCGGGACCGAGAAGGGAAATTGCTTTATGTTATTTCGACCGGTGCGGACGTAACCGGCTTGGAGGAAGCGGAAGGACGAATTCATACTCTACAACAAGCAAACGAAGAAATTTCCGATAAAAACGCCATCATCGAGCTGCAAAAGAAGGAACTCGAAGAAGCACTTCTGAATTTAAAACGGACTCAATCACAACTCATTCAAACTTCTAAGTTGGCGGATTTGGGGCAACTTGCAGCCGGAATCGCTCACGAAATCAATAATCCGATCGGAGCCATCCACGCTGCCGGGCATAATATTCTTTCGCACCTCGGTAAAATTAGGAGCGGAATCCGAACCGAACTGGACAGGTTGGCAAAACTTACCGACAAAGAATGGAATCTTTTCGAGGAGTTTATCCGGCGGGGAATCGATTCCAAAGAAATGACGATCGGATTGGAACGAAGGAGAGTACTCGCTCAACTGAAGGAAGAAATGAATGCCGACAACTCGTTACTGCCGGACGAAACCGCCGAATTGTTTGTAGACCACGGAATCATTTCCAATTGGAAAGAATTCCTTCCTCTAGTGACCGAAACAAAGACACGGGATCTGCTTCCTTTCTTTTTGAATTTACTAGGACCCGAGCAAAGCGTGGCTACGATTCGAACGGCAGTGGAACGTTCTTCAAAAATCGTTTATGCTCTTCGAAGCTTTGCCCATTTCGAATCTTCCCAGCGCAAACGAATCTTTTCTTTAAAGGATAATGTGGATACGGTTTTGACTCTCTATCAAAATTTATTCAAACATGGGGTCGAAGTTTCCACAGACCTGAAAGATGTTCCTTCCTTTCTAGGGTTTCCGGATGATTTGATGCATCTTTGGACGAATCTGATTATGAACTCGGTTCAAGCCATGAACTATAAGGGGAAATTATCCATTCGAGCTCATGTGGACGGGAACGAAGTCCTGATATCGATCGAAGATAACGGTCCTGGAATTCCTATCGAAACCAAGGACAAAGTGTTCGAGGTTTTCTTTACCACGAAAGCCCTGGGCGAAGGATCGGGGCTGGGTTTGGATATCGCCAGACGGATCGTCGAGAAACATCAGGGCAAAATTTGGTTCGAATCGAATCCCGGTAAAACGGTCTTTCACGTATTGCTGCCGTTTGAAAAAGCATGAGACAAAGAAAATATATTAAAAAATTATAAAATTCCTTTGGGAGGCAAAAAAACGATCTCATCCAAATTGAACGTAGTCGGCTGAAACGAGAGACTCGCCAGAAAATCCGCAGCATCCGTAACAGGAACCATATCCCTTCGATCGAATTCGTCTCTACCATCCCAAACAGGCGTATCAATAGCGCCCGCATAGACGATGCTGACACGGACTTCCCTAGTCTGCCATTCTTCTCGAATGGCCTTTGCAAAGCCCGCAATCCCATGCTTAGACGCGCAGTATGCCGAGGAATGCGGGAATCCTTGGCGACCGGCTGTAGAAGACAAGTAACAAAGTAGAGAGCCTTTGCCAAAGAGGGAGGATAATTCCTTAGTCAACAAGTAAGGTGCCGTTAAATTGAGTGCAAGATGCTTTTCCCAATCCTCCAAAGAAACGGTTTCGATAGATCGAAATAGTCCGTCTCCGAAAGTGAAGTATAGCGCATCCAGACGGTTCCAATGGAGTCTCAAAGTATGGCAAAAATTCGAAAGGCTTTTTGCATCGGTGAGATCGCAGGCATAATTGACACCCGCCTTTAAGGTTTGGACGATGGGAATCCCCCTACGGGAAATTCCGATCGCTTCCACATCCGAAAGAGTATGTAGTTTTTCTAATAGAGCGCGCCCGACGCCGGTCCCCGCTCCTGCAACTAATATTTTCTTAGACATTTTAGGTCATCGAGAAAGCGTTTGAACTTTCAGTATGAAATCGGCAGCTTCCAAATGCCGATTCGCCTGGGTCAGATCCTTTCCCCAAACCGTTATGCCGTGATTTTCAATGATACAGAACGGAACTCTAGGTTTCTTCTCTTCTAGGTATGCTTGCAGGGTGTCCGATATTTCCTGGACCACCGGAAAATTATAAATAATCGGCGCAAAGACCTGAGGGCTTTCATCCCAAATTCCGAATGCTTTAATAATTTCTAAAGAAGGTAAATTCCACTCCTGCACCTGGGACTCCCTATTGACTCCCGATCGAATTAGATTAGATTCGAGAGTATGCACATGTAGGGAACATCCGATTTCCGGATAGGCTTTATAAACCGCCCGATGGATGGAAGTTTCCGCCGAAGGTTTCAATCCTTCCCGTCCTTTCCATCCTTCGATCACTTTTCCAGTTTCAATGTTGACGGGTAAAAAATCCTTTTTGCTCAAAAGGTTTTTATCCAAACCGCTTCCACTCACCCAAAAAACATCGGGCTTCTTCAAATCGCGAAGGGAAAGATTTCCCGCTGTTCCGGGCATCCAACCCTTCGAATGGTACAGAACTCCCGACTTGGCCAGTCGGGAGAGTTCTTTCTTAATGGACATTCTAGTTAGGCAAGAACCGTGGTTTCTTCCACATAGTTGGGAACCCAGCCGCTCATATCCTGGAAGTAGCGAACCGCTTTGATTCTTTTCTTTTCATCGAGAGTAAACCAATGATTCGTATTTTTCGGTACGGAAATGAAATCGTTCTTCTCAACCTTTACGAGAAACTTTTCTCCATTCAGAGAAAAGCCGAATATCCCGGAACCATCCACGATATAACGGACTTCGGCATCAGTATGATAATGAACCTTATCGAACTTAGCTAACATCTCGGATAAGCCGGGTACCTGCGGATGAAGCACGATTAGATCTCTGGATTGGTACCCCTCTTCTTCCTTTAACGTTTGAAAGCGATTATCCAAGTTTTTAAGAAGTGTTTCTTTCTCGTCGTCGGAAAGAACTTCCTTATCGGTTAAGTTGTCGGAAGACGCAGGCACATGCCAATGATCGTATTCGATTCCGCGTTTTTCGAGGAAGGATTTTACTTCCGAATTGTCTTTGATTTCCGGTAACCCGGGTTTCTGGACGATAGTCGCCATAACTCATTCTCCTTGGGTGTCGTACTTTTCCCTAAAAAAGCTCCCGACCGAAAACGGACCCCGCACCCGTCGGGGAAGATCCGAACCCGGTTTTCTATTTAAACCGATATCGGGATCCAAGTATGCCGTATAGGAGAGGAATCTCCTACTTATTTATTGACTCTTTCCACATAAGATAAGTCGCGAAGATCTATCTTAACAACGTCGCCTTGCTTTACAAAAATCGGAACGTTAATTTCACCGCCAGTTTCCACTGTAACTCGCTTTAATGCCGTGCCGGAAGTGTCCCCTTTAAGACCTTCTTCAGCATAGGTTACTTGTAAAATTGCAAAGTTCGGAGGAATTACGCCTATCGGTTTTCCTTCATAAAAGGAAACTTCCATCGGAGTTTCTTCCTTCAAATATGGAAGAATATCTTCTAGGTATTCCTTTGAGACCGGGATTTGCTCGAAATCGTTCGTATCCATAAAGATTATATCATCCCCCTCGGAATAGCAAATTGTCATCTGCCGTTTTTCGAGTTCTACGGATTCCAATTTCTCTGCCGCCTTGAACGTCCGTTCTATGGAACTGTTGCGGACCAAATTTTTTAATTTTGTGCGGATAAAAGCGGATCCCTTACCGGGATTGACGAATTCGCTCTTGATAACTGTGTAGAGTTCGCCCTCTACTTTAAGGACCATGCCCTTCTTAACTTCGGTAATGCCTAAGTTCATAAACGACCTAAAAAAAGGATTGCGCTCCTTCTATATCGGAGCCGGAAGGTGGGGTGTCAAGGAAAAAGAACGCCCCTGGTATCGACGAAATAGGGTGAAATTCTTTCCTTTAAATCTGATATTTGCCGACTTAAAATCCAATCAATGCCTTGGTTGCCGGGTTAAAATTGCTCATAGCCTTGAAAAATATTTCCGGATGCGTTCCGAGAGATCTGCAAAACTTAAGTAGTCCGCGTTCATCACGCTCGGAGTCATTCATAATTTTTATATGCGCTGAGAGAGATCGGTCGATCTCAAATCTATTCCGAAACGATATTAGAAAACCATCGATTATTTTCAAATGCTTGTCCCCTGCCGTTGCGATTTGATGAAGAAATTCAATCGCAGCAAATTCAATAGGGTGGATAAAAACACGATTGGATTCCGGGCAATTGGCAGTGCACAAATAACTAATAAAGAGAAAATCAAAACTATTTCATTTTCGTGACCGTCATATTGGAAAATTCCGAGTATGAAATTCGATTAATGCAGGTAGCCCGAACATAGTAGAAAATCGATTTGCGGAAGAATTAATTTTCTCTTTTTTGCCCCAACTTTCATTTTTCAGCTTTTTTTTGCCGGAAAAAGGTTGCCTAAGCATTTTTATATCGTCTATACTTGCTGAAGGCTTATGAAACGATTCGGCATTTTATTTCTGGCTACGTTTCTTTCCGTAATCTTCGTTTCCGATATTTTGGGACAGGATTCCGCGGGAGGAAAGGCTCGCGTATTCCAGAAA
The DNA here is from genome assembly GCF_000243715.2 of Leptospira broomii serovar Hurstbridge str. 5399. Taxonomy (NCBI): domain Bacteria; kingdom Pseudomonadati; phylum Spirochaetota; class Leptospiria; order Leptospirales; family Leptospiraceae; genus Leptospira; species Leptospira broomii. Next base: position 419,157 of record NZ_AHMO02000007.1, on the reverse strand, counting down.
AAAATCAAAGTCCGAGAATATACTGAACTTGTTTCGCAACATCATACTTATCTTTCTTCCGGAGAAGATGATAAGGGGTTGGTTTTCGGAACACGTTCTCAATTTCTGTACGGGGCTGACCATCGTTCGGATTACGGTTCTCGTATCCATGAGCCGATTCTCATACGCCATACTCTATCCTACCGTTATCTTTTCCTTCCTCCCCCGGCCTGAATAGGACAGTCAGTTCTGTAAGTCCCTCTGGGAGGTTGTTCCCGGGAGAATTCTCAACGGTTTCGGGCAAAAATTCCGTTGTTATATATAGAAAGCGGGAACCCGCTCATCCTTCTCCTAAGTCTCCAACCTAAATCGATGAGCACATCTCCCCGAGGTTTATAAAAATAAAAAACCTCTATCGGAAACCACAGGGTTTCCGATTTTTTTGTTTGGATACTTCAGTTGACGCCCTTGGCTCTTCGTTAATACAAGAACGTGAGGAGCAAAAATCTGGGATCTTACTCCGTAAGCAATCAGCCTTATCTCATCGACGAAACTAATTGGTGGGATTGGAAATGGCAAATCCAGCACAGGATCAAGGACGAGGACGGGTTAAGCGAATATTTAGAGCTTACCGACCTGGAAAAAGAATCGTTACTGGACTGTAGCGAGCTTTTTTCTTTTTCCGCGACTCCGTATTATTTGAAGCTCGCGGATCCGTCGGATCCGCTCTGTCCGATCCGTCTGCAAATCGTTCCTCGAAAGGAAGAGCTAACTCCGCGAATTTGGGATCGAATCGATCCTCTCGCAGAAGAATCACATATGCCGGTGCGAGGAGTCACTCATCGATATCCGGATCGGGCGCTCTGGTATCTTTCCCATGTATGCGCGGTTTACTGTCGTTTTTGCACTCGAAAAAGAAAAGTGTCTCGTTCAATGGAGACTCCGAGTTTGGAAGATTGGCAGGAAGCGTTGAATTACTTCCGAGCACATACCGAAATTAGAGAAGTCATTCTTTCAGGTGGAGATCCGCTAAATCTCTCCGATTCTAAACTCGATTATCTATTGGGCGAATTAAAATCGATTTCGCATATCAACCAAGTAAGAATTCACACTCGCTATCCGGTCACCTTACCGATGCGAATTACGGAAGAACTTTGTTCGGTCCTACGTAAACATTTTCCGATTTTCCTAGTTACGCATTTTAATCATCCTAAGGAACTTACTCCAACCGCGATAGAAAGAGTCGGACGTCTGATTAAGGAGGGTGCAGTCGTAGTTCTGAACCAAGCGGTTCTCTTGAAAGGAATTAACGATTCGGTCGAAACGCTTACGGATTTGTTCTATGGACTGACGGCCGCCGGAATCAAACCTTATTATTTACATCATTGTGACGAGGTGTACGGCTCTTCTCATTTTCGAGTACCGATCTCGCGAGGTGTGGAACTGATGAAGTCTATCCGCGGAAGAATCAGCGGCCTTTGCATCCCATTATATGTGGTCGACCTTACGGGCGGCGGCGGAAAAGTTCCGCTACCTACGGACTATCTGGAAGAAACGAAACCTTCCTCTTACGTATTTAGAAATTATCGAGGAGATCTGTATGAGATCGGCTATTAGTTTTTTCACGGCTCTCCTACTCTGCTCCGATTGTAAAACTGCTATGACCGAGGGGAAAGCCTCTGTCGTCGAAAATCCCTCGATGCTTCGCTTAAACTACGACGTTGTTTACACTACCCAGGGGAACGCCGTTTTGTTGGACTCGGGACGTTTATTTGCTCGAGGACTCTATTATGACTGCAAAGTCGCCGATGTGAATTCCAACTTTGATCGATTCCGCGCCTCCTCCTATACGGAAGATAATGCGAACGATTTTCGCCAGCTGGTTCCCGAATCGGAGCAGGCAAAAATGAACGGACGTCAGTTCCAGTATTTCCCCATGAAGGAAGACACTCGGTCGACCGTATTCTCGGGGTGTTTTCATAAATCCTCTCCGGAACTCTGCTATGTTCGCTGGGAATGGCAAAGAGGCAATTTTATCATCGTCTTTGAGACTGAGGTCGAAAATAAAAAGGGCCTGACCAGCCTCGAGCTAGGTAAGGAATTCCATGATTTTGTAAGTCGGGGAATTCGAGCCTTTTAAACTAAGTTCACTTTTGTCATAATTCGAACCGAGATATCGTTACACGCAACGGTTTGGATCTAGTTTGTAGGAACTTCGACACGGAAATTAGTAGAAGTTCCTACCGATTTTCCTAAGATATAACGATTTTCCTGCTATGATATTGTGAAATGAGGTTTTTCCCGTCTTGAAGCCGGTCCGAAGCCGCAATAATGCAGGCGCTTCCGTAACGGGCAAACTTACGGGCGGACGATGCGTCTTCGACGGGGATAAAGATCGGGATTTACGTTCTATGCGGTCGCTAATTCGTATTTTCTTGACCGAATCCGTTCCGGCAACTACCCTATCCGTGCAAGGGGTGTTCGCCCCGGGATTCGAAGGAAAATGTGGTTAAAATTAGGGGATACTGAAGTCATCAATTTGGACTTTATTTCCTCCATAAAAAAAAACGTGGCAGGTAACTCGATCGAGATTACTTATCACGACTTTAACCACGTTAAGTCCCTACCCTTCGGCGATGCGGAAGCGAGGGACAAGGCTTACAAGGCGATTTTAGAGAACCTTTCTAGAATGCGGTTGTTTTTCGAATGAGAAAAGGACATGGAAAGAATTAAGGAAAATCTCTCAAGTGTATCTTCGCTTAAGCCGTTCGAACTGATCTTCTACGGTTCGAGACAAAGAGGCGACGAGACGCTCACGTCCGACTATAATTTCTTTCTATTGGCCGATCCGTCGGACCAACTGAAAAGCAATTTCATTCGGGAAATTAATCAAGCGTTAGAGCCCTTACAATCCCAAGGCCCAGTAAATTTAGTTTCAGGGGACTGGGACAGTTTTCGATTAAGAATGAAATGCTTCGATCCCGGCGCCGTTCATATTTGCGAAATCGGAGAGCCGTATTTCGGCTCCGAATATTTTCCTATCATCAAAGAAGAATGGGATAAAATCAAAGTAGAATCCGTTGATGTTTTAAACGCCGGAAAATATTTACGCAAACGTTATAGATTCTTTAAAGGTATTGTTCCGAGAAACACGAAAGAGGATGTTCTGCGTATGGAGCGGCTCTTGGCGATCTATTTGCAAACTTGGATGTTTCGCCATATCGACGACGTGAGCGTTCCCGAAATCGTCAATTCAGATATTCCTTCCCGTATCGGACAAATGTTTCGAGTCCTATATTCGAAGGAAGCGAAAGGAAACGTCATCGAACTCACCGATCTATATGATGAAATCGTAAAATTAAAGGCGGAACTTAAAAACCCGGACTCCCCCTTCTCGGCGGAACGATTCCAGCAAATCAAGGAAACTCTTCGATTCGAAGAAAAAGAAATTCGCATCCTAAAATTGAACTATTAGGAATGCCCGACCTAAAATCGAGTTGGACATTCTTTCTTTAATTTCGAAGTTCTTTTAGCAGAGAGTTGCTCCCTATGACTGCAGTTGCCGCCGCGAGCCCAGCCATCATCGCCCCTGCAATTCCAGGAGATCCGGCATCCGCTCCCGTAAGAAAAAGGCCGGAGACCGGAGTACGAACGTCGAACCAAGGACATTTTTCCTTATCATATCTTTCCGCGACGCAGGCAAGTCCGTAGATTGCGCCGTCAGGATGAGAGGTAAAATGCTCGTTTGTGATAGGAGTGGATAACTCTGAAAATTCCACTAGCTTTGAAAACCCCGGAAACTTGGATTCTATCGTGGATAAGATTCGATTCGTAATTTTTTCTTTTAGAATCTTATAGTCCTCTCCTCGTTTCTTCCAAGGAAGAGATTTCCACTCCGCGAAATTTTCATAATCGGTGAAAGTAATCACATCAGCAGTATGGCTTTTTGCTTCAGGATTTTTCAGACTTGGAAAAGAAACGTACAAATTCGGAATTTCTCCAGACCTATTGATCCAATCGTTCCTTTCGGAGAAATTCTTATCGTGATCGGGGGACGAAAAAATCCAGTAGTTCTCCCCTTTAAATCCTAACTTTGCGGGGCTATCGGAAAGCCCTAAATACAAACAAAGACTCGTCGTCATCTTCTCCCGATCGTAAAAATCCTTTAGTTTTTTCCGAAACGAAATCGGAAACGATTCAGGAATCAGTTTTGTATAAGTAGGATATGCTCCGGCACAGGAAATTACAACCGGCGCAAAAAAATCCCTCTCCAGCCCCTCCCCCCGCAGCGCTTTGGTCTTCACCCCGATCGCCTTACCGTCCCGAATCAAAATTTCCCGAACTTCCACAGAGGACAAGACGTCACCGCCGCCAGCCTTAACGATAGGTTCGATCGCATCGAAAATTTTTCCTGCGCCCCCGACGGGATAGTATCCGCCGTTTATATAATGTTGCACTAATGAAGCGTGCATGGCAAAGGCGACCTTCGAAGGTGGAAGTCCATGGTCTCCCCACTGAGCGGCTAAAATTCCCTTCAGTTCTTCGTTTTTGAAATTAGCGTCGAAATACTCTTTCAATGTCGTGATCGCCGGATCTCCCAATAAGTCGGAAAAGGATTCTATTGACGGAGGAGATAATCGCAACATAAGCGATTTACCGAATAAGGCGGAAGTTTTCTTGATATCTTTCAGGTAACGCTCGATCGCTTCCTGCTCCTCCGGAAACTGTCGAATCAAGTCGTCCTTAAATTTTGCCGGATCACCGTAAATGTCGAACGTTCTAGACGGAAACACCAATCTCTCGAAGGGCTCTGGCATCCGATGCCAATGAACTCCATTTTTAGTAATCTTATCCGAAAGCTTTCTGCACAGGCCCTCTTCGTGCATATCTCCCACGTAATGAATTCCTACATCCCAATGGAATTTTCCCTGTTTCCTTTGAAATTCGTGAGTAAACCCGCCGGGCTGAAAATGCTTTTCCAAAATGAGGACTTTCTTACCGGAAAACTGGGTTAAAAGACTCGCTGCCGTCAGACTTCCCATTCCGGAGCCGATAAAAATAACGTCGTATTGATTTTCAGAATTTTCGATTTCCATTGACAAAACCCTCTCGTTCTTCAATGTTAACAGTTATTACATTGACTGAACAAATGTAATACTTGTCAACAATGTAATAGATGTCAACATGAAAAACGCACCCGACAAAAATTCTTATCACCACGGCGATCTAAAACGTGCTCTTTTGGACGCCTCGATCCGCATTCTAAAAGAAGAAGGCTATAAAGCGCTAAGTCTCCGTAAGGCTGCGATGCTCGCCGGAGTCAGCCAATCCGCTCCCTATAGGCATTATAGCGATCTAGAATCCCTTTACGCCGATATCGCGGAAGAAGGTTTTAAATTACTTTCAGAGCGTCAGCGAAAAATTCAGTGGAGATACCGAACAAATCCGCTCTTACTTTTTAGAGAGGCTGGAGTTTCCTACGTAGAATTCGCCCTGGAGCATCAGGATTTGTTTAGAATCATGTATGGGAATCAGATCGAAAGTCATTTAAAATACGAATCTCTCGTCAAGATGGAGGATGATTCCTTTAAGATCATCGTAGAGATCATCCAAGCTTGCGAAACGGCCGGGATCATCAAAACGCCTAACGTCGAAAAATCCGCCATCGCAGCCTGGACCATGGTGCATGGAATCGCGGTACTTTTATCGGGAAAGCAAGTCATGTTTCGCTCGGTAGAATTGCGTAAAGCAAGGAAGATAACGAAAGATTTGATTTTCTTCCTATACACAGGTATGAAAGCCTGATCGAATCAAAAGAGCGCTTAAACTGAAACAGTATGAGAAAATTAAGCTTTCTTGAATAGATAATGGGAGACGATCCATTCTTCGCCTCCTCGATATTTCCATAATTCCGCACAGGCCATAAAGAACACTTTCCAGTAAACGAACCACTTAACGGCTTGATCGGAGCCGTAGGTATCGCCTAAAATACGGAGTATCTCATTCCGATGTAAATACATATTGGACAACCAGGCTTCCGATGTAAGCCCGTAATGAGTTCCGTTAACAACCCATTGATCCTCTATCAAGAAATCCTTTTGGAAATGTAAAAGCAGATTATGAGACGGCATTTGGCCGCCCGTAAAAAAATATTTCGCCATCCAATCGGTATCATCCACAACCTCGAAAGGATACGCATAGTCCTTATGAGTGAATATATGTACGAAGAATAATCCTTTAGGTTTTAGAAATCCGGCCAATCTCTCAAACAAGACTTCGTAGTTTTTCATATGTTCGAGCATTTCGACGGAAAGGATACGATCGAACTTTATGGAAGTCTTAAATACATTCATATCCATAGTCAAAATCGTAAGGTTGCTCAATCCTTTCTTCTTGGCCTCTCCGTCGATGAAGATCTTTTGGCTTTTGGAATTAGAAACCCCTGTGACTTTGCATTTCGGATATTTCTCGGCAATGTAAAGAGAAAGTGATCCCCATCCGCAACCTAAATCTAAAACGCTCATTCCGTCCGATAAATCAGCGCGGTCACAGGTCAACTGAAGCATCGTCCGCTCCGACTCGTCGATTCCCACAGTCGGAGACACCCAATATCCCGAACTGTATTTCATATGCTTTCCCATGACTAACTTAAAAAAATCGGCAGGAACTTCGTAATGTTGTTCGTTAGCCGATTTCGTATGAACCGCTATCGGAGAAGTTTTAAGAGTCCGAATATATTCCATTAAATGTTCTTGATTCTTTTCGAAAGTCCCTCGATTCTCTTGGCGTAATCGTAATCGCAAAAGCTGGCGAATTCGAAACCGAATCAACCAGTCCGGAAATACGTCCCGCTCCATTAAGTCATATAGGAAGTTCATTCGTTAATTCCTTCTGCATGTAATGATGATCGAACGACATGTAGGAGTTCCCGCATAAAATAAATCGACACCTCCCCGCAAACTTATTTTTACTTCTTGGGGAACCAAGGAAAGAAGGAGCTGGTTTTTTCCTGGTATTCCCGGTACGCATGACCCTTCGATTTCAATTGCCCTTCTTCGTTTAAAGGAATTCCGGTAACTTGAGTCAGCAGCAGGAACATGACTATAGGAGATAATAAACCGATCCAGCCCCAAGGAGATGCAAGGGAAACTAACCCGAAAGATACCCAAACCAACCATTCGAAAAAATAATTGGGATGTCTGCTATACTTCCAAAGTCCGGTGTCGCAAACCTTCCCTCGATTTAATGGATTCAGCTTGAAGTCGGCCAATTGAGAATCCGCAATCGATTCTCCCAATACACTAACCGCAAAAAACCCTAGTCCGAAAATTTCCAAAGGATGGATTGTCATAGAAGCGTTTAAGGCCGGGAAAATGAAAGGAAGACTAAGAGCGGTCCCTAGGGCTCCCTGAAATTGAAAAACGTTCGTAAAAAATTTCCGATCGACCTTCTCTCCATATTCCGTTCTGAAAGCGGTATATCTCCGATCCTCATGGCCGGTAAGAACGCGCGTAACTAATATAAAATAAGAAAGTCTCCAACCCCATACGGTAGCCATGAACGCAAAAATTGCTTTCCGCACCGGATACCCGTCTCCAAGCACAAAATAAATAATTGCGGCGGTGGAAATGCAAAGTCCCCAACCCATATCTACGATCGAATAATTGCGAAGCGCTTTCCCGAGTAGCCAAAGAAAACTCATCAGAGCAATCACAACTGCCCAGGCAGTGAATATTAAGAATAAGGCATTTTCGTACACAAAATTCTCCTGTCCGTTCAACTTTTCGCGGAATCTTTACGAACGAGCTGATTGATTTTTTTTACGATCGGCAAAAGAACGAAGTACGAAGTGATAGCGAGTAGAGGCACGACCGAGCCCCAACCGACTACGGCATAAATCGCGGAATCAGATAAACCTTCCCATAGTTGAGAAGCATCTCCGTCAACAAATCTATAAGCCCAACCCAAATCCAACTCTTTGCCGGAGATTCGCGCTCCCAATTCAAGAAACGGAATCAAGAAAAGTATCTGGAAAGGATACATTAGATAATTTGCAATTTGAACGGAAACCGGGTTTAACCTTAGGAGAAAACCCAGTAAGGCACAAAGTGCCATAGTGGTCCCGATCAGAGGGAACACGCCTATCCCGGCCCCTAACGCCAAGGACAATGCTATTTTCTCGGGAGTTGTCCCCGTTTTAAGTTCTTTTATAATAACGTCCTTCGTTTTTTGTACGAAGGACGTCTTTTGCCGGGACTTTGGAAGTTCGGATTCAGTCACGCGCGATTTAGCTTGAGATTGTTCGGTCTAGTGTATACCGCTTGTACAACACTGATATTACGCATATGAAATGCTGCCGCACAATATGAGAAATAGTATCTCCACTTTCGAATAAAAGTTTCATCGTGGCCCAATTCACGAATTCCCAAAAGATTACTTTCAAAACTCTGCAACCAAGATAAAAGAGTGCGATCATAGTTTCTTCCGATATCTTCTATTTCATGGAGAAACATATCGCTAGTGCGATTAATCGCTTGATTGATTCTGGCAATCGAAGGGATCAAAGAACCCGGGAAGATATGCTTTTGTATAAAATCGATTCCTTTACGGAAGGATTCATAGCGGGAATCGGGACAGGTAATGATTTGGTGAACCATCAAACCGTCTTTTTTTAAAACCCTATTGCACATCGAAAAAAAGTCCTCAAAGTATTCGTGTCCGACAGCTTCAAGCATTTCCACAGTGACAATCTTATCGTAGGTGCCTTCCACAAGTCGATAGTCTTTTAGTATAACTTCGATTTTATCTTCAAGTCCCATGGATCGAATTTTCTCAGTCGCAAACTTGAACTGTTCCTCGGAAATCGTGTAAGAAGTCACTCTGCATCCGTAATTCTTAGCCACATATGTCGAAAATTCTGCCCATCCGGTTCCAATTTCCAGAATATGGTCGTTAGGCTCCAGCCTCAATTTTTTACAAAGTCGCTTGATTTTGGCTGTTTGAGCGTCGGCCAATGTCATTCCAGATTCCTTAAAATAGGCACAGGAATACGTCATCGTAGAATCCAGAAATTTCTTATAGAAATCATTTCCGAGGTCATAGTGTTCCAGGATATTTTTTTTACTACCGCGGAGGGAATTGGCCCTAAAAAGATGAAGGAGCCTATTTCCTATATTCATCAACGTTAAATGAAAAAAACTCTTATTAGAACCGCTAATGGAGGGAGTACTATCGATGTTTAGAAGAAACCAGCAGATAATCGCTCGAATATCATCAGTATCCCAATCGCCGTCCATATAGGATTCCGCCAATCCAATATCTCCGTAAAGAACCAGCTTTTTAAAGAACACGGGATTTTTTACCTGGATCAACGCATGATGGAATTCTGAAGAAACGGTCGAATTCGGATCTCCGAGATAAGTCTGTCCTCCGTTCGGGAATAGAATTCGAAGGGATCCTTTATTCATTCCGGATAAAGCTCCAAAAAAAATCCTTCTATAAAATCCGTATCCCTCTACGCCGAACGAGGCGCCGGATTCCAAAGGTTCAACCTTAACGAAATTATCGCTTTCCAAGATGAACTCCTATCTGCAGATCGATGTTTTCATTTTTTCGAATGAACGGAATTTTGTTTAAGTAAAGTTTGAGCGCCTGCCAGTGAATCAAACTTATTACCTTAAACGTAACGAACGGATATTTGAAAAACATCCAAAGTAATCCTAGGTCGGTCAATCTCCTTGCCTTTCCGGTATAGGTCGTCATCATTATGGTCTCGCCTTTTTCGAGAGCATCGATCCGAATGTTCAATCGATCATCCGCCGGCGGATTGAGTCGAAAATCGAAAACGGAGTCAAGACTTATGAACGGGGAAACGTAAAAAAACTTTCCTTCTTGTCTCCGGAAACCTCGGGCATCCAGAGTTTCCTTTCCCAAAAAGTAATGTTTCATTTCTCCGAAAGTATTTCCTACTTCCGCAACGCTACAAAGCGGTCGACCGAATTCATCTTCCGCAAAGTAAAACGAAACCGGATTAAACGTATAGCCTAGAATTCGCAGATTCGTGACTAGCGTGACTCTGCCTACCTTCTCTTTGACCCCTGCCCGACTTACGTACTCTAAAAAATTCTCCTTAATTCCCGCCTTTCCAAAATCCATATGATCGGCATCCCGAAACGCGAAGAGGCGTCGGTTATTTCTCCCTATGAGCCGAAACGACTGATTCAGCAAATCTAATTCGTCCAAGTCGATCTGAAAGGTAAAAATTCCGTAACGAAAACGGTTTCGCTTTGGAATACGGCGATCGTGCATCACTTTTGCTTCGATTATTTTGGAATTCAAGCCCATATCTTCCTGCCTAGTAAAGTCTCTGACAAGATCTTGGCGGACCAAAAAGCGTCTTCGTGAAACCCGTATCTAAAATAACTCCCGCAAAAGTAGATAGGGCCGTCTTCGTTCAATGTCGAAAGCCTCTGTTGTGCTTTCAGCGATCCTACGTGAAATAAGGGGTGTTCGTATTCTATTTCCCGAATGATCTTTTTTGGAATTACTTTACCCGGATCGCCAATCGATACGTAATAGTTCTTTTTTTTAGATACTTCCTGCAAACTGTTCATCCAGTAAATCGTATGAGGACATATCGATCCATCGACTCTATCCATCCTATAATTCCAGGACGACCAAGTAGATTTCGTTTTGGGCATTACGGAATCGTCGGTGTGGAGAGTCGCAATATTCTTTTGATATGAAAATTGGGAAAGAAGTTCTTTCTGAAGCGAGGTGGGTTTCTTGAGCAACTTTAAAGAAGTATCCCCATGGGATGCTAAAATCACTTTATCGAAGATTTCCGTTTTTCCACCTTTGAGAGAGACCTTTACTTTTCCTCCTGTTGCGGGTTCCACACCGAGTACGGGTGTTTCTAATCTGAAAGCTTCTTTAATCGGTGCCGTTAATCGCTTTACATATTCCTTCGATCCCCCGTCGACCGTATACCATTGATGCTGCGTATTCAATCCGAGAAATCCGTGATTGAGAAAGAATCTGACTAACGAATACGCGGGGAACTCCAGCATCCTTTCCTGCGGTGTGGACCAGACTGCCGAACTCATAGGAACCAAATAGTATCGTAGTATATCGGGATGATATCCCTCTTCGCGAATGTATCGATCCAGGGAATAATCCATGTATTTCGGATCGTCCAGAATCGCGGGGGCCTCCAAATTGAATCGATTAATGTTTAACAATAAGCGAAGAAAACGAAAATTGATTAAATTCTTTCGCTGAGCGAACAACCCGTTCAATCCAGATCCGCAAAATTCCAACTTCTCGGGTACGTGTTGCACACTAAAAGACATGCTCGTTTTTTTCGTCGGAACATTAAGATCCTCGAATAAGCGTTTCAAGTTCGGATACGTAACGTGATTAAAAACTATAAAACCGGTATCAATCGGTATCGAGTTCCCGTCTTCGTCCACCATAACGGTATTCGAATGGCCTCCTATATAATCCCCCTTTTCGAATATTGTGAGCCGAAACTCATCTTTCAAAAAATGAGCGCAACCCAATCCGGCGACTCCGCTTCCAATTATGGCCAACTTCGGTTTCGAACTGCCGGTCTTTGAACGCTGGAAAGACGTTCTAGAAGTGGTCCTTTTCCTGGGAGCAGATTGCTTCAAGTAATTCTCCGAAAAATATTTCCTTATAGACGGATCGAGATGGCTTCCTTGTCGGAAAAAAAAATAACTTCGATGCCTGAGAGAAAAAAGTTAGAGGCAACTAAGGCTTCTCAAACCGAATAATCGAACGTTCAACCCTGAGACAAAAACCCGAAAGCAAGAACGACATATCTTAAAATTCGAAGAGAGAATACTAAGGGAACAAAAATGGCGAGTCGTTGATGAAGGAAACCGCTCAAAACAGTAATTGGATCGCCGATAATCGGCAAGAAGGACAGAAATAAAACGGGAATTCCCCGCCTTTTCATTACCGCTGCCCAGTGGGAGTACGTCTTGGATTTCGCTATTTTAATCTCCACTCCGTTACGAAACCAATAACCTAATCCGTAATTAAAGCAGCAGGCACTACAATTTCCGATGGAGGCCCAAAAAACAGCCTGTTCCGGAGACATTCCTGAAAGGATTGCCACAGCCAAAGCCGCTTCGGAACTGAACGGCAAAAGAGTCGCTGCCGCAAAAGAAATCAACATCAATCCAGGCCCGCCGAATCGAACAAGTAACTCGGTACCTATCTGCAAAAAATCAAAGTCCATCCGATCGTATAAAGTCCGTTGCGATTAAAGCATAAGAATCTATATTAAAATTTTATACATCTATTAAACTCGATCGGGCCTATTTCCGTTTATCGCGAAAAGCGAAGTTAAAAAGAAAGAAGTTTCTTCATCTGAATGGTGATAGATTCGGCCGACTTTCGAGCGGCTTCCGCAAAATCGGGTCCGGAAGACGCGAAAATAATACTTCGAGAAGAATTAATAAGCGAATCTTCCCCGCAGACCGCGATCACATCCTCCAAAGAAGCGCCTTGAGCTCCGTATCCGGGAATCAGAAACATCCGATCCGGATGCAAGGTCCTAAGCTCGCCCAATTCGCTCGGATGAGTCGCACCCACGACCAGGCCCACGTTTCTTGTGGAAAATGTTTCGCTTAACGCTGCGACTTCTTTATACAAAGTTCTTCCCGTTTCGGAAAAGGTTTTTTTCTGAAGCTGAGACGAGTCCGGATTGGAAGTCAAGCAGAGTAGAAATACCAACTTGGAAGAGTCTTCCAGAAACGGTTGAATGGTATCTGCGCCCATGTACGGGGATAAAGTTAAAGAATCTACTCCCAATTCTTTGAAAAAGAATTTCGCATATTGCCTAGCGGTATTATCCAAATCTCCACGCTTCGCATCCGCAACGATCGGAATTCCCGGATAATGAATTTTAATGTGTCGGATCAGTTTTTCGAACTGGGCGATTCCTTGGGAACCGAATGCTTCGAAAAAAGCGATATTCGGTTTGTACGCGACTGCGAAGTCCGCAGTGGCATCAACGATTTCCCGAGAGAACAAGAACAGTTTTTCATAATGTCCTTCCAATGAAGGCGGGAGTTTAGAGATATCGGGATCGATCCCTACGCATAAGAGAGAGCCTAGTTCCTCTCTCCGTCGAATAAATTTAGAATGAAAATCCAAGGCCTACTTACGCACGATATATTCCTGAGCAAATGGAGGAAGCATAAACGCCGCCTTATGCATTTCTGCAGAGTAATACTTCAACCCTTTGGGGACCCGCTTAGGATCCGGTTCCACCTTATACGGGTCCGGTCCTTTGGAACAGTATGTAAAGCCGATAATTCCGGAAGGATACGTGGGCACCACGGTAAAATAGTAACCGCAATGATCGAAGACTTGAGGAATGAATTGAAATAGTTCCTTAATGACCTTACCGTGATAGTAAAAACTTTCGCCCTGAGTGGTGCAAATCCCACCCTGCTTTAAGGAAGCCGCCATGGTTTCATAAAAAGGTCGCTTAAAGAGAACTTCCGCCGGACCGACAGGGTCGGAAGAATCCACACAGATTACGTCGAAGTACTCCTTATAATCTTGGACGTACTCAGCTCCGTCTTCGTAGGCATGCTTCACCCTCGGGTCCTTCATCGCGTTAGCGATAGCAGGGAAGTATTCGTAGCAAACGTCCACCACCCCTTTATCGATTTCACACAGATGAACTTCCTTTACGGATGGGTGCTTTAGAACTTCTCGTACTGTCCCGCCGTCGCCGCCCCCGATCACCAAGACTTTTTCGGGATTGGGGTGGCTCAGCATCGGAACATGGACGATCATCTCATGATAAGCGAATTCGTCTGCCTCGGTCATCATAATCACTCCGTCAAGAGTGAACATACGGCCAAAACTCTGAGATTCGAATACGTCTATCTTCTGGAAAGGAGTCCTACGACTGTGTATGAATTCCTTTATTTTAATCTTGAGAGCGCGCCCGTTCGTTAGTTCGAGCGCTTCGTCCAGCCAGAGTTCCAATATGCCTCCTAGAAGCGGTTTGTTACGGTCAGGCGCATCGCGTCGCCTTTAAAGAATTCCCGGGTAAATTCCGCCGCTACTTTCGGATCGTATCCTTTGCATGAAAAGATATCGATATAGGAAGTATTGGTTTCATTTGCGAAGTGAGCGGAAATACAAGAAGTCTCTATCAGTTGGAACATAGAATATCCGGCGACTCTTTCATCCTCTCCAAAATGAACGACGACAGTTTCGCCGAAACGTTTCATTTCAATCAGATCACAGAGTTCGCGAACATAGCGCCTGATCGCGTCGGCATCGCGAATTAAAGCCGCATCACAGCCTTCTAGATCGATGGAGGTCAAAAGACCCCAGGCACCGTTCTTGAACGGCTCGTAGACCTTTAATTCGGGGTCTGCGTCGATTCTAGATTGGATATAAGAAGGGAAACTTCCGTTAAAGCGGTTTCTTACGATCTCGGCGTCTTCCGTGCGAGCCCAGGCCAGTTCCGGGTTTTTCATCGCAGGATGATACGTGATTTCTTCGCCGGCAGGGATGTCTCTTAGGGCGACGAGGGTAATGTCACCCTGAAATCCGCAGTTCGGTTCTATACTTTGTCGAATATAGTGAATCGAGTCAATCCCGTCGTCATGGAGCGGAGAAACTAGATAGAAGTCGCTATGAACGCGATGCGGGGTCGACAATCCGGAAAGTCCCGCCAGTTCGTTTTTGTGAACTGCCTTGCCTCCCCAGACGGCTACAACTTCACCGGCCGCAATAGCTTCTCTCGTAACGAGGAAAGCCTCACCGGACTCGGTGGAATTGATTTCAATAGCACTTCTTAAAAAAGAAAAACGGTTAACGATCTTTACTTGCTCTTTAATCTTTAGGCTCATACTCTGATACCTCTCCTCGTGGTAATAATACAAAAGAACTCCTTGCTCCCTCCGGGAGAAGGAAATTCGTCTTTATCGATGGGGGGTGTTCCGGCTCTGCCGGAGAGATAGTCCTTAATTCCCAACTGGCTTGTGAGGTAGGTCGACGCCTAATTGCAACAAACCACGCTTCATCTCCACTACAGAGATGCTTTTGGCACAGAAGCGTTCCTTGAGATATTCCAGAGCGGTCTGGTTATCAATAATGTCTCCGCATGTGAAGACGTCGATTGCGCAGTAACCGTATTCGGGCCAGGTATGGATCGCGAAGTGGGATTCGCTTACGACGACCACACCGCTTACGCCAAAGGGACTAAACCTATGAAACACAGATTTAACCGTAGTGGCGCCGGAAAGGTCGGCGGCCTTCAACATGATATCTTCTACCAATTCGTGATTGTTGATGGTCTCGTAATCACACTCATAAAATTCTGCAATTACGTGCTTACCCAATGCGTTCATCTACTGCCTGACACCTCCGAAACTTGGTTTTTGGTTTAGAAACCGAGCATGCGTATGACTATGTTTTTTTGTCAACTCTCTACGTAAATTTATATTTATTTTTTCCGAACTTCTTTTTCTTAGAATCGGAAAAAATGCCGAACAAATTATATTACATTTCTATGGAAAGATCAAAAAGCGAATTTGCAAAACCCGAAATTACTCCATTTCAAACGATGAATTTTATTTATAGAAAACGGGCTCTTTTGATTCTTTTCGTGCTCTTTTGCCTTATTTTAAGTATTGTTTGGTTTGCAAATAGCGCATTTTTTTTCGCTCCGACTCCCGATAAACGAATTCAAACTCGAGCAATCGCCTTCTCCCAGGCCGAAAAATCCGGTAGAAAAGGAGTGCTGTTTATCGTCCAGGTTCCTAACTGCCTCGCCTGCAAGGAGGCTTCTACTTCTCTCCGAACGCTGCAAAACTTCGGTTGGGAATTTCTTGAGATCGACTCGGAGAGTCCCGATTACGAACAACTTTTATCCGACGATCGCTTCGCCGACAAATTGACTGCCCTCAAAGAAAGAAAACCGGTTTGGGGGGCTTGGAACCTAGGAGAGGAATTGATTTATCTTGGAGAAGGAAGTCCCAAGCAGGAACTCCTTGAAACGCTAAAGCATTGGGGGGACGCTCCGAACGGCGGAGAATCGACTAAGGAATAAATTCGAAGTACTTAAGGAATAAATTTTCAAGCAGCCGGCAAGAAAGATGGCTGCTCGATTCTTTGATGGAGAGAATTAGTCGGCTTGGTATTTTTTTAAAAATTCGGAGATGGAATTCTTATCCTTGTCCAACGAATGCCGGTGAATCTCCTCGATAACCGTTTCAATCACGGTTCCCATTAAGAAAACTCCGGAAGAGACCTGCACATCATAACTGCGCTCCGATTCGTTTGGGCCCAGTTCCCTATAGACGGAAACTCCCTTGATTGTTACAATCGAATCGTTTCCGGGAGGTGCGATCGTAAACTCGTGCGTGTTTGTGCTAAGATCGAAGACTGAATTTTCCAAGAGCGAAGGATCGGAAAGCAAGGCAGCCAGAACCTTGGGCAGAGACTCCGCCAATTTTACTTTTCTCTTTTGAAAAACCCGATTTCCGTCTTTTTTTTCCTCCAGAAGTTCGACGTTTTTTAGTTCCGGAAACTGTTCCAGGTATTTGTAACGATCTTCCCTTGCTTTGAGAAGATCCTGGAGGGGAACGGGGAAGGTTTGCACGACTTTATATTGCTTCATCCGGTACTTCCTGGGTTGTTTATGAGGAGTTTTCTCGGGCAGCTTGTTGAATTTTCTTCCGTCGGGAAACCCTTTTTTTTCCGCGATTGATTTGGAAAAAACTATTGGGAAGAAACCGGGAGAAAGCAATACTAGGAGAAACGGAAAGGAATCGAGACGACCCTTGAACGACAGAACCTGGATCGAACTTTCGCAAGAGGCAGTGACACAGAACCTCAAAAGTTTTCGTTCCCTTCTCAGTCCCGGGACACTTTTAAGCGCAGTGATCAAATCCAACGCGTACGGCCACGGCTTTCTGCAAATGGCGGAATTATCTTTAAAAGGCGGGGCGGATTTGCTCGCGGTCAATTCTCTCGAGGAAGCTTGTTATCTCCGAAGTAAATATCCTTCCGTTCGCATCCTAATTATGGGTGCAACTCCTGCAATCCAGGAACGAGTGAAGGAAATTTCGGATTCTAATTTCTGGGTAGTCGTTTCACGAGTGGAAGACGCCAGGATTCTTGCAAATTGTCTGCCGAGACCTCAAATTCATTTGAAAGTGGATACGGGGATGGGACGGCTCGGCTCCTTCGGAAAGGAGTTAGAATCCATCCTCTCCGGCTTCAAACGGGAAATTTTACCTTTGGAAGGAATTTCCACACATTTTGCAAGCACGGAAGACGTCATCGAACAAAAGTATTCCAAGGTACAGATACAAAAATTTGCGGAAGCGATCCAGACCCTTGAGAAGTTCGGATATGCCAACGTTATCCGACATGCTTGCGCATCTGCGTCCACCATGCTCTTTCCGGAAGCGCATTACGATTTAGTTCGAATCGGCATTTCTCTCTATGGGCTTTGGCCCAGTCTCCAGACGAGACTCTCGCTTCACTTAAACGGAAGAAGTGAATTTCGTCTTTATCCTGTGCTTCGTTGGAAAACGAGAGTAGTTCATATGCAAGATCTACCCTCCGATAGTTTCGTCGGCTACGGATCCACTTATCAAACCAGCACTCCTACGAAAGTCGCAGTCGTACCGGTCGGTTATTACGAAGGATTGGATCGAAAACTTTCCAATAACGGAGTCATGCTGATACGTGGCAAGCGCGCAAAAATTCTGGGAAGAATTTGCATGAACATGACTATGCTTGACGTGACGCATATACCCGACGTTGAAATCGGAGATACGGTCACGATTATCGGAAAGGACGGCCAGGAAGAAGTCACAGTCGATGACCATGCCAATTGGACTAATACGATTAATTATGAAACTACGACTCGGATAAGCGAATCCGTACCAAAGTACATCGTGGAATAAAAAAGGAAAAATTTAATGGATTCTACATCTCAAATGAACACACCTACCGATCAAGTCGAACCTGTTCGGACGACGAAAACTTACAGCTGGATGATCGATCTTGTTTATAAAGCGCGAGGCTTTGCGTTTGATTCCTTTGAAGAGCATTTCCCGAACGGAAAATCGGACGGACAATTGGATGCACCCTATCCTTCCGTCCTTATGGCGAATCACGTTTCGGAGGCCGACGTTCCCGCATTGGCCGCCGTTTATCGGCACGTATTCCCTAAGATTAAATTCGCGATTCCTGCTCGCGAAGATATGCTAGGAAAGGGGTTTTTAGTAAACGAACTCCGACCTAAAGGAATCATGAAAGTCATCTTGGGTTTAATCGACAAATCCATGATTATCCCGAAATTCATGGATTACATAGGTTGCGTTCCCATAAAGAGACCGTTTCGAGACAATACGAGGGAGCTTTTGAAAAAAGGGGAACTTCGGGATATGGTAGAGCAGGAATGGAGCTATCTCTCCGAAAAAATCGCCCAAGGACGAACCTTGTTCCTGTTTCCCGAAGGTACATTTAATCATGACGGTTATATGAATCAAATCAAGAAGGGCGTTTATTTCCTTCGCTCCAAGTTCAAAGGATTACATTTCAATTCCTTCACGTTCACTTACGATTATTTCTCGTCCAAAAAAGCGGAACTTCACATCGGTTACGGACAACCTTTCCCGATTCCCGAGGAAGCCAGCGCGGACGAGGTGGCAGGTATAGTGAAGGAAAAATTAGGAAACGGTTATACGGTTACGGCCGGAAATTTAGCCTCCTACCTTCTTCTAAAATGCGAAGGAAAAGCTAGGGAAAGCAAAACCAAATTATTTTCGGCGCTAAAGGCTCTGGCGGAAACGATTCGGTCCAAGCATCCGGAAATTTATATTTCGCAGAAATTTTCGGGCGAGCATCTGATGAGCGCCTTCGAGTCTTTTTTAGGAAAAGCCAAGGAAAAAGGTTATTTAAAACTGGACGGCGAAGATATAGTTTTCGATGAAAAACTGTTTCAAGCGCCTAAAGATGCGCATAATTTAAGAAAGAAAAATTTAGTCTTATATCATAAAAACCAGCTAACCTCACATTTACCGAAATTGGAAGCAGCTTGGTCTAGTTTGCAAACCGCATAAGGAGAATCGTTTGGCGTTTCGAATTGTTTTTTTTCGATCGCGAAAGTCCAGAGTTTACGACTGGCTTACGCAACCCGGGCGACTCGAAGAGTCCTTTCGCCGAAGTTTGCATTTTTTATTCGATTCCAGCCTGGAAGAACTCTTACCGGAAAACATTCGGCTTTCTCCGTCATTAGTCGGTCTTGTACGACTACCCGAAGAAAAAATCCAGATTTTGTCGGAAGAGTTTCCGATTGAAAAAGCATTCCCTCACACTTCATTCGATGAATTTTTGTCGGAGGAAACTCGAGAAGCCCTAGTTGAGTTGATTGCAGGCACTCAGGCGGCGCCGTCCAAAAATCTGATCCTAGGAATCCTTAATCTACCGGAAGTTCAGGATATCCTTTCCCAAGGATTGGAGAAAGTCTTAACCGAGTTCCATAAAAAAATCAACCCGTTGCACGGAGTCTTTCAAGCCGCCGGTTTGGAAAAACAAGTTTCTCAATTCTTATCCTCATTATTGCCGGCCTTTACCGAACGCATCGCGGACTTTGTTTCCATCGGCTCCGGTGCTGCCGAAGTCCAATCCGCGCTTAGAAATACTCTGAGACTTCTTTTTAAAACCGGATTTGCCGAAATGGGAAGAGTAGACGGCGGGCAAATCGGACCTCGAGTGGATCGCCTTAGACGCGCCGTCGCTTCCGATCTGAAAGTTCAATCTGCATTAGAGAATTTGTATGCGACCGCCCGCGACACCTTGTTGAATCATTACAGAAAAGAAACGATCAGGGAATTTTTGGGTCTTTCCACTACCGAACTGGAACTTTGGATCGGTAAGGTTGCCGAGGACGCCGCGCATAACTTGAGAGAAGTAAATAAAAAGCGGAATCTTTCTCCTTTGATTTTAGAAATATTGAAGGATATACTAGGTTGAAAAAAGTCATATCCACAATTCAAAATGCTCTAGAATATCTAGATAAACTAGGTCCGCAGAAATCGTTTCAGTTATTTCGAAATTTGGGATACGAAGCGCTATTTTCCATTTCGGAAAAAGTGGATCACAAAAAGCTACTTTATTTAAGCCAGCATCTCGGCGAAAAGGAAATCGTATCACTCATCCAATCCATACCTGAAACGATTTTAGTTCCCTTGATTCGGGAATCCGATCCGGCAGACCTTGTTTTTTTCGTAAAACATTTGGGACTGCCGGATTTGACGATCTTAGCTCAGGCTCTACCGGCGGAAGATGTCCGAAAGATTAATCACGTCCTCGGTCCTAAGTCAATCGTTGAAATTTTACACGGATTGGGATCCGATAGATCTTTAGAATATCTGAAAGCTGTGGGTTTGGAATCGTTTTTAGAATTAGCTAAGTCGCTTCCGGTCAAAGACTTTGTTCCCCTAGCGAATGCGTTGACTCCGCAGGAATGCGCCGAATGGATACGGAAAAGAGGTGTCGCCGAAATTCCCCGACTCCTAAAGGGATTCGGAACGAAGAACGCCTTGGTTTTGCTAAAACAGGTCGGATTTGTGAAAATTCTGCACTTGCTGGAGCTTTTAGGATTAGAACCTTTATTTGCACTTACAGCTCTTCTTGCCGATATGAATTTACCGATCGCAAAAAAGACTGTTGGGAAAAAGAAGCTTATTACAAAAAAGAAAAAAGGGAAGCACAGGCGTTAGACGTAACCGTTAATTTTCATTACTTTTTTTTGAAGCAAGAACTTCTTCTCTGCTCTTTTCGATATTCTCGATTCTCTCTCTAACTATTTTTCCGTATTCGCCGTTTGGCGATCCATCGGACTTTGAAGATTTTTCAAAGTTCTCAATGCTGTACTTGAGAATTTCCAGCATATCGTCCGACCTTTTTAATTTTGTATCTAAAAAGAAATTCATATCCTCTTTGGAAACTTCTTTCCTATCCAGAAGATCGCTCTGAATACGATAATAATGATCCTCCTCTTCTTTGCGTTTGGCAGCTTCTTCCGAAGAGATTTTACGCGGTATTAACCGATTGTCCGGGAAACGATCCGCAAGAGGTTTGAACCTTTCATACATCTGCTCGTACAATTTTGCTCTATCTTCATCGCTCAACTTATCTAAGTAAGATTTTTTTTCGTCCGGAATCTTCGGTTCATTGGGATCCGTGGATCTTTCTTCCGTAGTTCCGGAGAAATCCACAAACCCCGAAGAGGAATCAAACAAGGAATGTTCCTGCCGGGAGACCGTTTCTTGAGAGAGTCCGCCCTGAAGAAGTTCCGACTTCCTTTTATTATCCGTTGGAGACCAAAAAGAAATCAGTAATCCCGATAAAAGTAGAACCGCAAAAATCGAATAAAAGAAAAGTCGGGGCTTCATGCGGTGAATAAGGGTAATACGACTCGAAAAATACTTCCACCTTTTTGGTTGGGTTCTACGAAGACTTCGCCACCCATTTTATTTACGAGAGTACGGCTGATCGATAAACCTAGGCCGGTTCCACCCACGGTGCGATTCCGTTGGTCCGGTACGCGAAAAAATCGTTCAAAAATCATTTCTTTATATTTAGGATCGATTCCGATACCCATGTCGATAACGCTTAGCTCTAATTTGGAAGGGGAAATTTTCTTTAAGGTAACGTCCACGGTTCCTCTTTCCGTATACTTAATTGCATTTACAAACAAGTTGGTTATGATTTGGGAAAACTCGAATCTTACTCCCTTAATCCGCAATCCTTTGGCAAGATTGGACACTACTTCCAATCCTTTCTCGACAGCCGGCGGAGAATTGATGTATAAGACTTCCTCGATAACTACCGCAGGGTCGAAAATTTCCTCCATTTCTTCGGAGTTTTGGGAATCCTTTTTTTCCAGCTGGAGAAGATTTTCTATAAGAAAATTCAGTCTTCTTACGTTCTTACGAATCACGTCCGCCATTTCCTTTTGCTCTTCGTTTAGCGTCAGGACTGGGTCGGATAAAAGTAGGTCGAAATATCCCTGAATGTTCGTCATCGGGGATCGTAATTCGTGAGAAATATTCGAGATAAATTCGTGTTTGATTCTTTCGGATTCCAGAACGAGCGCATTATCGCTGACTTGGATTTGATAAAATCGCTTCGTTTCGGCGCTAAACCCGGTAACGCTTAAGCCTACCGAAAAACGAGTCCCGTCCTTTAAAATCAAGGTCGCCTCGGGAAGAAATGCCATATTCTGATCCTTTCCTCCCGGAGATTTCAATTCGTTTTGGTCCAGGATATCCGGCAGAATTCTTGCTAATCTGATATTTTTAATTTCAGAGCCTTGGTATCCGGAAACTTCCCTGAAACGTCGGTTGGCGTCCACGATCATCCTCGTATCCGCGTTGACGATGATCATCGCGTCCGTGGCAAATTCGAACATATAGCGATAGCGTTCTTCGGTAGTTTGTCTCTTTAAATCGCTTATATCAAGGCGGGTCTCCAGGAGATAATTATCCTCCATGAGACGCTTGTTCTTTTCTTCTAAATCACGTATTTCTTGATTTAGATAATCTAATATACTATTGATTGTAGAGCGAATGAAAAGATACGGGCTTGTCGGGATCTGCTTATCTAAAGACACCTCGCGACGACCCGAAAATAGGCCCAGCGCAAGTTCTTTCATTTCGCTGACTAAGTTACGAAGAGGAGATTTAGTGAGTTCTTTTTTGTTCAGACTCCGATTCGGATGTAAGGTCGAATAATACTCCGCGTGTAATTTCGTTTTTTTGAAATCTAATGCACCCGGAAATTTCGGAAAAGGGTTATCCGCTACTCGTTGCGATGCCAAATCCAATAATTGAGCCGTTTGTCCGTCTCCAGGATATGTTTTTCTATACATATCCACGACAAATCGGACGTCTTCTAAAGACGGCATGCTTGAAAGGATTCTTCCCAATTCCGAAACGGGACGTCTGTAAAACCCGTCTAAGTCCATCGGCTTCCAAGGACAAGGACCTACCCAATCTGCAACGTACGAATCTCCTTCGTAAGCGACATGATTAGCAAGGTCCTCCATTGCCTTTTTCAAGGCCCTCGAAACCCGATTCGCTTCCTCCGGAAATTTAGACGCAAATCTTCCCGTAAACGCTAACATGTTTGTCGGGAGATAGTACGGCGGAATTTCATTGTCTACGGTGAGACAGTATCCCTTTTCTCCGAAAAAAGGATACTCCTGCAGCGATGCAGCGACGCCCATACATTCCGCTCTAATGAATTCGTGCACTAAGAGAGTCGGACGAGTAACTAAATAAGGCACCGGCTTTCTTCGATGATAGTTTTCCGATCTGAAAAATTCTTCCGCAACGAATCGATCCAGAGACAACGGATGAAGAATCGGTAAAAAGCTGTGATAGGAGTCCCGTATCGCCTCGGCTTCCATATACGAGGCGGAATAAAATCCCTGAACCAAACAGGAGAGAATAATGCCGCGGAATAGAGTCCAATTCGGAGAGGTCCTACGCAATTGTTGGTCCAGCCAAGCGGTAAACGGAACCTCTCCTGCTTCGGCCCTTCCTTCCCTCAAATGAGCAAAAACTGCTTCGTAACTCTTCAGGACGCGGACACGCACTTTTACGCCTTCTTCTTCGAAATATCCTCGGCTGAATGCCAGGAATACAGGGAAAGCGGTAAGCCTAGGTGTAGTGACTATCTCTATTTCAATCACCGGCCTATCCTTCAATATCCTGATCTTTTTTCAACCAACCCTTTTCCCAAACTGTGAAAAGACCCAAAAAACGCTTCAGAGGCCTTTAAAAATAGCCGAGAGACATAATAGGTCATTTTACACTAAACGGACTAGAATTCGACTCAAGGAACCGATGAAGCTGACGGATTTACCTGCCTTTCAAAGTATACTAAGCCGGATGGAAGAGATTCGAGGAATCCCCGATAAATTCATTCACAAGACGGATGAAAATCGTACGGACGTAGTTCCTCCTACAAGTACACAAGAATCCTTTTCCGATATCCTAAATTCAAAGTTATCCGACATCGAACCCGCTCGAAACGTAAGAGGGGATTTAGATACGTTAGGCCTTTCCGGTTTTATTCAGCAGGAATCGGCCCGAAACGGACTAGACCCGAATTTAGTAAAATCAGTAATTAAGGCGGAGTCGGATTTTAAACCCAACGCTATCTCCCGGAAAGGCGCAATCGGGTTGATGCAATTAATGCCAGGAACGGCAGAAATGTTGGGAGTCGAAGATCCATTCGATCCTGCAGAAAACATATCGGGCGGCACAAAGTTTTTGGGTGATCTAGTAAAAAGATTCGGCGATACCGACCTAGCTATCGCCGCCTATAATGCCGGGCCAGGTGCGGTAGAAAAGCATAAGGGAATTCCACCGTTTAAGGAGACCAAGGATTACGTTAAAAAAGTAAACCGATTCTGGAAGGGATAATTCTCCAGAATCGGTTCCCATACCAAAAAGTTATTTCTAATAGTACTTCTTCATTTCCTGAAATAGACAGGACGTTAAATGGGTGCAGGAAGACATCTTTTCAGGAATCAAGCAGACCTGCATTTTATCGAAATGTTTTCTGCAACCTCTCAAGCAAGAATTCTCCATCTTATACAATTGGTCTTCCGAAGCTTGAGGTATCGATTCTTTCGTACACTTAGTTAGGGAATCGCAATATTCGATGCAGATTTCCTTGCCTTCCCAATCTCCTTTGGTGATAGAACCCGGCAGTTTTGCATATTTTACGGCTACGAATCCCCCTACAGCAATTCCAAGCAGTAGAATGGGAAGATAGCGGAAGACTTTTACAAGCCAGGGAGAAGTCATCTTGCCTCCGAATTTTTTAATATATTAATAGGTTCATAATAAAAGATTAATTCTTGGCCGTGACTGTTTTCGAGAAATTCGGACCAAGTGAGATCCCTTTTACGAATCGACCAAGATTGAACGAGTTTATAATCGTCTCTCGGTTTCCAATGTGTAACGTAGTCGATTACGGCTCGATCGCCGTCGATACAGTTTCGTTCGGAACCGGGAACGGAATGAGCCACATCCGAGCCGACCAACGCATTTTTATACGAAAGCGCGGTCCAAGGATTCTCAGCAATTACGCAAACTTTCTTTGCCTGTAGGACAGGCCCCGACTCCGGAAAATCCGAAAGACTTAAAGCCGGAATTAAAGAGAATTGAACGTAAGCCATCAAGATACCTGCGACAACCACATTACAAATAGCGTATATAGATATATTATTCGCGAATTTAGGCGTAAGAATGAATACAATGAACGCGGAGATAGCAAGAATCGCGAATAATATATCCAGAATTACGGCAGTTCCGAGAATCCATTCGTAGCAGACTTTTCCGATCGTAAGCAGGGCTCCAAAACCGATTAAAAAACCCATATTATAGGAAAGAGGTTTCTTCAAGATTTCCGGATTCATCCGGGAAAAGAAGGCTCCGGCTCCGAGAAATGCCAGAGGCAATATCGGCAGAGCATAGTAAAAATCCTTACGATTCGGAGTAAGATGAATCATAAGAATCGCGAGAGAGGCCCATACGAACGTCTTCCCTAAAACTTGTGCGTAATTTTTCGCTTTCGCAGCGATTGCATAAATATTTGCAAAAAGTAGTAAGAACGAAAAAGGTAGACTATACAGTAACCAACCGGCAAGAAGAATCCATTCCCCCTGATTCGTAGTAGCGCTTGAAAATTTACCCAAATTTTCCGTTAGGAAAAAGAAAGCCAAGAATTCTCGTCCCGCTTCGGAATACGACAGCAAACTCAAAATCCATATTGTAGGCACAACAAGCGCCGAAAGATGAAATATTACGTTATCTTGAACTTCCTTTCCGATTCGTTTGGACCCGGTCCATTTTCCGGAAGAGTTCGTAATAAACACCCTTACACTTGAAAACGATACCAATACGATTCCGGCGTAAACCTGAAATAGCGGACCTTTTACTAAAAATGCCATCCCTGTAAGAATTCCGGCGGCTACCAGCCATCGACGTTCTCTTGAAACTTGGTATTTAAGAACTAAAACCGATACGGCAGCCATGAAAAAAGCAAGAAACGCTTCCATCATTACCAAACGGGAAAATTTAAAGGTTCCCAAGGTAAATAAGAAGGATGCTGAAAATGAAAAAGCGAAGAATGGCTGAGAACCTAGTATTCGCAGACCGGAATATATGCAAAGTGCAGTAGATAAAAAAAGAAGAAAGGACGGGAATCTTTCTGCGAAGACGCTGGTCCCAAAAATAGAATCCGCGGCAATACCTGACCAAAAGAGCGCTGGTGGTTTGTAAAGATTCATCACTCCTTCAAATTTAGGAAATAGAAAGGAGGAACTAGAAAGACTTTCACGAATCGTCGCAATGTGCATCTCTTCGTCGCCTTGGGTAAGAATTTGATAACTACCCAGGCCAGGCAATAATACGCCTAGTCCGAGTAATAAGAGAAGAGCTATATACATTGTGTCCCCTTTCCTAATCCAGGACGCCAAAAAAGCATTATTTTCGGCGTTCTGACGAGACGGTTTATTTTCTTTAGAATATTGAGCAGATTTCGTTTGTAATTCAAGCGTGTTCATTATCTACTATGTAATTACTTACTTACATTTTACATTCTTCCGAAGGATCGGAATGCCGAGCAAGCGCGAAAAGTTTAGCAAAACGAAAAATCCGCTTGGCTGATTAGTCAACGGTCGGGATACATTTCCTGTGGACGGTTAAATGACAAAACCTGTAAAAAAGAAGATCAAAAAAGATACTCGAAAATCCTCTTCTTCGTCCTTAGCAAAATCGTTCCCTAAGAAAAGGGACCGTATCGGAACGGAGAAAGCGTTGATGAAAGCTGCGATTCAGGTTTTCGCTCAAAAAGGGTACGATGCGGCCACGACGAAAGATATTGCCGGATTAGCAGGTGCAAATGAAGCCCTCATAATGCGTTACTTCGGCGGGAAGCAGGGTCTTTTAGAAGCGATTCTCACGAGAGCGGAAGAACTGGACGAAAATGGAGACGCTTTTCTCAAAAAGGCTCCCGCTGCCAAGGACTATACTCATTTAGAGGAAGCCTTGCTCGATTCGATTTTGGAGCGATGTTCCGAATTTAAAAATTATTCCGACTTCATGAAAGTGGCAGTAAGCAGAATCATCTTAGATGCCAACGTAAGTAAAATTATACAGACGAAGATTTATGAAAAAGCCATTCCTGAAATGGTTCGAGAATTAGAGAAATTTAAAAAAGCCGGCGAAATCGATTCTAAAGTGGATCTAAAGTCCGTTGCATTTGGGATTTCCTCACTTACGTTTGCTTTAGGCTTTATGGGGCAAATCGTGTACAAAGTTCCCGAACCCGAAATCAAAGCTACAATCCGAGAGATGGTTCGGTTATTGCATAAAGGATTAAAATCGGATTAGATTTTTTCGCGGCCCACCCTTCCTGGGTGGGGGATGGCGGCGGTTTTTCTGAACGAAAAATTTTTAGCACAGTTTATCCGAACTGTCAACTATACTTACTATTAAACTTAATGTAGGACCTCCTACATAGAATCACCAATAAAAAGTACTTTCCAAAAACAAGAAGAAGTGATATTCGCGAAATCGCAAGCCCTACGTGGGTACCACCGCACCGGCCCCCACCCAGTACGGGTGGGGCCTTCAAAAACTGACAGCAACCCTTAATCATTACTCCCTTCGGACTAAAGTCGCATATAGCAAACGGCCGGATTTGCCATTTACGTAATAATTTTATCGGAAAATATAAATTAGTGAAACGGAATATTTAAGATCGGTGTAGAATAAATCGTCTAAAAATTCGCTACTATAAAATGAGAGGTGATGTGTGAACACGAAAAGAGAATCCGAAGTAATCCTTTCCAATACCGAACAATCCGAGTTGTATCTTCCCAAAACGCAGGATCATCCATTCGTCTATTCTAATGAATCTTTTTACGATTCGGAATGCCTCGGAGAAATTTTAGAAAGTAACTTCGATAGTTCTTATTAGGAACCAGAATCGATAGATAAGATTCGCAGCGACTTTACCCGCTCACTCTACCAAAATTCAATAAATTTGAGACCTCTCGAGCGCAACGCTCAAACTCCCTTTACGAATTCTAATGTGACCGGCGTTAGAATCCTAATTAATCTTCCTTTTCCAAAAATAGCATTATAATATCAGTACGGTCGAAGCAAATTTCTCCGTCAAAACTCACAACTTCAGTTAAAAACTAGCTATATGCGACCGAAGTCCGCAATTAATAAGAGACCTTTTACCGAACCTTTGAACGGACCGAAGTCTCAATTAACACTTAAAAAATCGGAAAAAAGGAAACGCTTTATAGGCAAGATTATAAGTTCAAATAAACGGTTGAACGAATCTATCCGAATCTTGAATGACTACGAATTCAAAATGAGTGACGAAAACGGGAAAGCCGCTAACCTTCGTTTATGAATCGAATCTTACTAACTTCCCTGTTTCTCATTTCTTTTCCATCGTTCGTCTTTGCGGATAAAAAACCGACATTTGATGTTCGAAAAACTGCCGTGTTAATTATGGATTATCAAAATGCGATTATCAGCGGTGGATATCTGAAGACTTCAGAAGGGGTCCTACTGAAGGCCGACAAGGTCCTTTCCGAAGCCAGAAAATTCGGGCTCCCGGTTATTTATATCGTTGTCGGCTTTCGTTCCGGATTTCCCGAAATCAGTCCGAATAATCTGATGTTTAACTCCATCAAAAAATCCGGCGGATTTGGGCAGGATCCGAAATTGCTGGGAATTCATCCTTCGGTTTCGCCAAAACCTGAAGATATCGTAATTACGAAACACCGGGTGGGCGCTTTTTTAGGTACAGACTTGGATATGATCTTACGGGCAAACGAAATCAATACTATCGTTATGTTCGGCGTGGCTACTAGCGGAGTCGTTCTCTCCACGTTACGCCATGCTTCGGACGCGGATTATAAGAGTATCGTACTGAAAGACCTCTGTGCGGACAAAGATCCCGAGACTCACCAAGTGCTGATGGAAAAAGTTTTCCCCAGACAAGCCGAAATTATATCGTCTGACGATTTTCTGGAGGCTCTTACTAAATCGGCAAAGTAATTCGCGACGACGGGTCCAAAATTTTATTCGAGTAAAAATTTCTTGATGAGCTTTTGGACGATATCGCCTCCCCTTTGATTTAAGTGAATATTATCCGTTAAGAAGTGCAGATTACGCATATCCGAAATGGAATTCCAGTCCTGAAACATTGCATAATGCAGAAAAATGGCAACGTACATCGCTGGCAAATCCATCCTATATTCCGGAATATTACTTTGCCCCTTACTTCTTAAAACTGCATCCATTTCTTCGTGTAAAGGAAGATAGAGGATTCGTTCTGCTTCCGCAATTTTTCGAATTTCATCACTATATTCCGTGGAACGAAGATAAGGTTTACTCAGCAAAACTTCTCCCAACGGAGGAAGAGAGACCAAAGCTATCTTCGCATTCGTCTCGCTTCGTAATCTCATAATAAGCTTACGCAAGCTGTTAACGAAGAGTTTCTTAGAAGGCGATTCGGATAACCGCCAAAGCTTAATGTAGCGTTCGGATTCCTCTGCACTAAGCGAAGCCTTTACGTCGTTAGTGCCGATTAAGATCGTAATAAAATCCGGCTTAAGCGCGATAACTTCGTCGGCTTTCTGCAACAAATTATACGCAAGACGACTATTGATTCCGGCGTTAACGAATGAAAATTTTTCGAGATCCGTATCGGAAGCAAGTCCGTTTACATAATCGTAGCTAACTCTTCCATGCGTAATGCTATCACCCATGCATACGACGATTCGCTTCCCGGGATCTTTAGGGACTTCTAAGGTAGCCACCGGACTATTACCGGGAACCCCTGTTGCCTGTTTATAAACATAACCTACCTGACAGAGGAGTATCAGAAAAACTGCAAGGGTCGAAATCAGTATTTTCTTAATCATATCGATTTTTCGAGTTCCGTAGGCACAAGAATAGATAAAGAATCAGGTTTTAAAGAACTCGACATCACCTTTCAAGCTTGCGGCTTGATGCGCAAGCTTTTCCGCAAGATTGTCTATGTCGCTCACCACTCTATTTAGCAGTTCCGTTGTTTCGGATATCGACACGATGGTTTTGGAAAATTCCGCCGATGTCTGAGATTGCTCCTGCGTGTGATTTCTAATTTCTTCCGCAGATCGAGATAAATCGGTAAACGCCGATCTAACATTAGCGCTTGCCGAAAGTTGGGAATCCGATAAATCTGCCACTTCAGATATTCTATCTAAAGTGATTCCGACGGTTTGTCCTATCTTTTGAAAGACAGTTTGAGTCGATTCAATAACTCCACGACCGCTTTTTGTCGCAGTTAAAGCTTCTTGAATTGCGGCGCGAATTCTCTTTGCATTTTCTTGGGTCTGTTCTCCTAATTTAGAGATTTCTTGAGCGACGACAGCAAACCCTTTTCCTGCCTCGCCTGCCCTTGCCGCCTCGATCGCGGCGTTTAGAGAGAGTAATCCGATCCGATCGGTAATCTCGTGAATAACATTTACCGTAGCGCCCATTTTAGAAGTACTCTCTTCTATATCGGCCATGGCCTTTTTCGTTCCGAGCAACGCCTCTTCACCTTTCGCAGTCTCGAACTTCATTTTATCCGCATCACTTTTCGTTTCCGAAAGCGCCAAGTGAACTTGTCGAATCCTACCGTCCAACTCCGCCAATGAGTCCGTCGCTTTTTGCGCAATTGCAGCCTGCCCGTCCGCACGAGACGCTGTCGAACTTACGGACGCGGCAATCTCCTCGACTCCGGCGCTCATTTGCTCGGTGGCCGCGGCCTGTTCCTGCATCTTTCTCGATAGTTCCTTGGTATTCTCTTCTAAAACCTTCGAACTACCGGAAAGTTTTTCGGCTTCTCGAATTACGCTCTTAACGATGATTCGAAGTCGCTTTACAAAGTCGTTTAATGATTTACTGCTATTGCCCAGTTCGTCCGTTGAGAGCATGGGCAATTCTATCGTTAAGTCGCCCTTTGACATCTCTTCGAATGCTTTTACCATATTTCCGGAATTCTTCCGAATACTTACCGCGAGTAAATAGGAGGCAACCGCAACCGTGATCAGCATAAAAAATATGGTAAGAACAAGAGGAGTCGTCACATCCCCTAGCTTAATCCAACCTTTAGTTTCCTCGAAAAGTAAATATCCGAAGATCACGACTGGCAATAGCGAAATTGACACGATAGTCGCAAATATCCGGGAGAAAATCGAAACTTTCCGGACGGAAGAAGGTTGTGTCTGTATGCCGCTCAACGTGTCGGATTCAAGGACCGATGAAAGAATCGATTCGGTTAAAAAGAAATGGGACACACCTAGAATAGGATAAATGATAGCCGGAAGGAAGGCAAACGGTAAGGATTCGAAAAAGGTCGGCTGAAAGGAGAGATGCATAATCCGCCAAGCAGAGGTTATTCCGTAACTCCATTGAATTACGTAAAAAAGCGTATTCAAAAGCGGAAAGTTGAGGATTCGTGCTTTAGTCCGGGACTTACCAGCCGAGTTTAACTTACTCCATTGTTCAGGCTCAAGGACTCCGAGAATTCTGCCAAGATAGAAAAATCGAATCGCGGGCACGACAAAAGAAGTCAGGAGCGAAATACAGGAACTGATGATTAACGCGAGGGATTTATGAAAGTCGTAGCCGCCCGCCGCAATAATAAACAAGACTGCAAGAGGAACTGCTAAAATGGAAGTTAACACTTCCATACCTATCGTAATTTTCCAACGTAGTTTGCGGGATTCCCTCTGATTCATAGTCTAACTTTCCGTTTTTATATATGTAGAAACAATAAATTTCTTTAGTTTCAAGATATATGACGAAACCCCTAAAGTCTTGCACACAACTTTCTTAAGTATTGCGTTAAGACGCGAAACAATCCGCAACAATCAACCAAAAAGACGGAATTCCGACACATCTGCGCCTCTTTCGAATCACGACTTCTAATGTTTTCGAACGCAAGCTTGGCCGCCCCCTCCCTACGTTCGGGCCGGGCTCCTTCGGGTTCGTCGCATAGCGACTCATCCCTCGCAAAATAGATATATTAAAGCAAATATTCCCGACACCTTGCTCGGGACTATCGCCCTACGTATCCCTGGCGGTTCGAAACCTAAAATTCGGCCGGTTAACGAATGCTATCGGCAAAAGCGGTCTTTCAAGTTTTTCCACTCGAATCGAAAGTATCGTATAATAAATTTAGTATATAACAATCGGATAAAGATAGGTCGTCAATCTCTCTCGGAAAATTTTTTCTCCAATAAGGTCCTCATGGTATGAAGATCTTTCAAAACCCAGTCCTGATCCTCTTTAAATTTTTCCGGTGTCATATCTGCGAGACGAAACAAAGTTAAAATAAGCTCGCACCCGGATCCGTTCGAAATCAAACGCATCGGAATATATATTTCATTTCCCGATTCAAGAATCACATAATGATCGAGTACACCGTGAATATTTCTATCCGTAAATCGAGCCCGCAAATTCCCCTCGGGTGCTTCGATCAGCCATTCTCCCTCACCTCCCGGAGAAATAGACTTGCATAGGCCCGATGCCCATTCCGGGAAATTACGGGGCTCGGATAAGAAATCATACACGATTTGTTTGGGTAAATTTACGGAAATACTTAAATGCCGGACTTCGGAAATATCACTCATACTTAAAAATCCTTGGATTTTCGGTCTTTAGCATTCGATAAAACCGTAGGAGAATTCCCTTAATACCATCGACCGCTAAAACCGAGATTGAAAGGAATTTACGATCTTCTTTTTGAAATCAAGAGATCTGCCCGTCCAACACCAGTCTTACTCTTTCGAGTATTTCCACTGCTTTGTACGGTTTCTGTATTACTTCCTTTACGCCATCCTTGAGTAATTTCGACTTCTTATCAAATTCTATATACCCGCTCGCTAAAATAACCCGAACCGACGAATCGATTTTCTGTATCTCGTAAAACATTCGGTCTCCGGATATTTCAGGGATATCCCTATCGGACAGAATCAAGGATACATCGTTCTTCCGATCATTATACAATTCGATGGCTTCCTTTCCGTTTCCAGTAACAAGAACTGCATAACCTTTTCCCTCAAAGAGAATCTCGACCATTTCTCTTAACATTTTCTTATCTTCTATAACTAAAATCGTTTCTTTTCCATCGTGTGAGGGTCCCTTCCCGCAAGATCCTTGTGCTCTTCTTTCGGAGAATCGCCGCGCAATTGCGTCGGTAAATAAATTCTAAAGTTCGTACCTTTCCCCACCGAGGATTCCACGCTGATAAAACCACGATGCTGTCTGATAATTCCATAAGCGGTTGCAAGACCTAATCCCGTTCCCTTTCCGTCCTTTTTCGTCGTAAAGAAAGGCTCAAAGATACGAGCCCGAGTAGCTTCATCCATTCCAGAGCCGGTATCTGCTACGGTAATTTCAACATACTCATTTGCATCCGCGTTGGTAAAAGAAGTTCGAACGAAATCGCCGGTAACGGCACGGGCATGAATCGAAAGCGTACCTCCATCGGGCATTGCATCGCGACTATTTACGCAAAGATTTAGCAATACTTGATGGATTTGGTTATGATCCGCGATTACTGGAGGGATCTTCGAATCGATTTGAGTTTCCACTGAAACGAGTTTCGGGAATGTACCGTTCATCAACGTGAGAATCTCATTGGTGATCGAATCCACTTTAAGCGGAAGAAATGTCGGGTCGGATTTACGGGCAAACGTTAATAATTGACGGACTAACGCCGCCCCTCTATCGACCGCTTTAGTAATCGCCTCTATGCTTTGAATCCGCTTACCAGGATCTGCGGCGAACTTTGTCAGCAGCGAAAGATGTCCGAGCATGATGCTAAGAATATTATTAAAATCGTGAGCGATTCCTCCCGCTAAAGTTCCTAGACTTTCCATTTTCTGAGACTGAAGTAGTTGCTGCTCCAACTGCATACGCTTCGTAATATCCGTCGAAACACCGGCAACTCCGACGATCTTTTCGTTCCGAACCAAAGGACGAGTAGATACCAGCACCCAAAGATGGTTTCCCTTGGTCGCTTTGATTCTGACTTCTGACACTTCGCGATTGCCCAAAAGAGCCGACCGAAATAAGCGGTTTGCATATTCTTGATCTTCGGATACGACTAGTTCCGCGAAGTGACGTCCTATCAATTCTTCAGGACTGTATCCGGTAAAAAATCTGACTACGGGGCTGATATAAGTGAGAATACCTTCGGTATCGACCGAAAAAATGACGTCGTTAATATTCTCAACAAGCTCACGATACATTTGTCGGGACTCTCGTAACGCCTCCTCGGCAAGTTTGCGCTCGGTAATAACTATCCCCGACGGAATTAAATATGTGACGGCGCCAGTTTCATCCGGTAGAGGC
This sequence comes from Leptospira broomii serovar Hurstbridge str. 5399, assembly GCF_000243715.2. Taxonomy (NCBI): domain Bacteria; kingdom Pseudomonadati; phylum Spirochaetota; class Leptospiria; order Leptospirales; family Leptospiraceae; genus Leptospira; species Leptospira broomii. Next base: position 384,664 of record NZ_AHMO02000007.1, on the reverse strand, counting down.
TGGATCGAAAAATCTATGACAATGAATTTATTTTCCGCAGTTCGGACTTGAACATCCTTGCGATATGATTCTCCCCGCGCTGCTCGATCGATGGCCATTCGCAGTTCCCTTTTACTTTCCTCGGAATACGACCACCAATATGTTTCTTCAAAAAGTTTTCCGATTACATCTTCGGGTTTTAAAGCTGCGGCAGAAAGAGCGGTCATATTGGCTTCGATCACGGTTCCGTCCGGCCTCATCAATCCGACAAACATATAAGGACCAAGGCCGTCGATGATGTTTCGGAGACGTTGCTCGCTCTTTTGTATGAGCTCCTCGGATTGCTTCTGCAGAGTAATATCTCTAGCGACTCCTACAATTCTGTAAATTTGATTCGAGGCGTTTCTGACGGGTATTAGAAGAGTCTGGAAATATTTAGGACCGAATGCAAAGTCCAATTTTTCCTCATAGCCGATCAATTTGCCTCGTTCCACGCACATCTTATAATTCCTAATCACCTCTTCTGATAGATCGGGAGGAAGTATTTCCTCGACGAATTTTCCGGATACCTCTGCATTTTTTAAGCCTGTAGCCTGCTCTTCAGCGGCATTGAGCTCTATAATTTTAAAACGACCATCCGAAGTGACGTCCAACAAAAAAAGACAGTCGGATGTATTATCGAAAATCTCCCTATATCTACGCTCGCTTTCACGCAATGCGATATCTGTTTGTATGCGATCGGTAATATTCTGGGTCATAACCATCCCGAACAAAACTTTCCCCTGGTCGTCCTTGATCGGTACATGATAGACTTTGAATATATTATTTCGGAAAGGAATTTCGGCGACGGTAGATTCTCCGTTTAGAGTGGCCCTATAATGCGGCTCGATCTGATTACAAGTTTCCGGCGGAAATAATTCCCAAATCGTTTTACCTTCCATCTCTTCGGAAGACAGTCCTATATCCGCCAGTCCGGTTCCGTCGATCAATACATATCGAAGATCCCGGTCGAAGATGGCGACTACTCCGTTCGGGAAATTTTTTGCCATCGCTCGGTATAGAAATTCACTCTGCTTAATCGAATCCAAATTCGTAGGGAAATTTACTTTTTTCTCGGTCATATTTGTACCCCCTTCGGATTGATCCCTATCCATTTACTATCGAAAGAGTAAAACCTTACTGTTTCTTCGTGGTCGAGCCTAATTAAACGATATAAAACCTATCGATAATCGCCTAAACGTCTCCGAACTTTATCGATGAATATCCGCAATTAAGTTCGCCGTAACTATTATCATCCTGCTTCATTTTGCAATCTCTTACTAGTGTGAGACGGGCCATCGACGACTGGAATGATTTCAAAGCGTGTAAAAACGTATGAGAAGCCTAGCTTCTAAAAAAGGGAAGTGCGCCATCTTTCCTTCTTAAATCGGTTACAAAATGAGAGCAAAAAAATGTTTTCAATAGCACCGAGTCGAATATGGATCATAAATATCCTTGACTGAACAAATTCGCCTATCTTGCGGGTTCATGCCTTATTCTAGTCGAAACTATTCGACGTAATCCTTAAATGCGAGGAATTTCATAAAAAACGACTTTCCTTTCGGAAGCTTCCGTTCTTAGTTGAATCTTCCTGCAATTTTTAGCAGAAGCAAAGCAGTTCGAAACGAAATCCCCAGTAAGGAAATCGACGGGTAAGACGCGCATTACCCTATCACTATGAAAGCAATTACAAAATCTATTTGGGTTCTCTCGTTCATCAGTTTATTCACGGATATCGCCAGCGAAATGCTGTATCCGATACTGCCTTTATATTTAAAGAGCATAGGATTTTCAGTTTTATTGATCGGAATCTTAGAAGGTTTCGCCGAAGCGACGGCGGGATTGAGCAAGGGATATTTCGGAAATCTTTCGGATGCTAGCGGTAGAAGGGTCCCATTCGTACAATGGGGATATTTTTTAAGCGCGCTTTCCAAACCGATGATGGCGCTACTAACGTTCCCTGTATGGATCTTCTCCGCGAGAACATTGGATCGATTCGGAAAAGGATTACGGACCGGCGCTCGAGATGCTTTATTATCCGATGAGGCGACTCCCGAGACGAAAGGAACCGTTTTCGGATTTCATCGTTCTATGGATACTCTTGGCGCCGTGATAGGTCCTATCTGCGCCATTATCTATCTGCATTTTTTCCCTGAAGATTATTCATCGCTTTTCTACTGGGCGATTATTCCCGGTTTTATCGCCGTAATTATTTCCCGATTTCTAAAAGAAAAAAAGAAGGTCTCCACTTCCCCTACGATAAAGCCGACGGGGTTCTTCTCGTTTTTGAACTACTGGAAGGAGAGTCCAATCTCATACCGACGTTTGTCGATCGCGTTACTCATTTTCGCATTAGTGAATAGTTCCGACGTATTTTTACTGATGATGGTTAAGAGTAAAGGGTTTACGGATTTGGAAGTGATTGCGGTTTATATTTTCTATAATCTAATCTACGCGATCGCATCCTTTCCGATCGGAATACTTTCGGACAAAATAGGATTAAGACGGATTCTACTACTGGGTCTGGGTTTGTTCAGTATAGTCTATTTCGGAATGGCCTTTGCGGAGAAAAAGGAACTCTTCTATCTATTATTTTTCATCTACGGTATTTATGCCGCGTCTACGGAAGGAATCACGAAGGCATTGATTACGAACATCACTAGTTCTAACGACTCAGCTACCGCAATCGGAACGTTTGCCGGACTCAATAGTCTCGCAGCTCTACTTGCTAGTTCGTTTGCCGGATTCCTATGGTACGTCTTCGGCGCGCCTACGGTCTTCATAGTTTCGTCTTTAGTTACGATTCTTGTTCTACTTTACCTTACTTCGGTTAAAATCGAAGATATGAAACGGAAACCCCAGTAGCCTAATCGATTGTTCTAGAGCCGGAACCTTTTTTCTTTATTAAAATCGGTTTCGAATCGGAAAATATTTCTTTCCTCATGGAATTGAAATTTCAGATTACGGTTTAAAGGGCTTATTGAATCGTCCCTATCATTCAAAGTTGAGTAGGAACATAAAGCGAAGGAAAAGGAAAAAGGGAATCTTATGTTGCAGCCGGAGTCTTCTGGACTCTCTTTGCCGTAAAAACTCTCAATTATTAAGATATTCGTTTGACGGAACTAATATCTCTCCGATCCGTTTCCCGTTAAAATCAATTATCTTCCTTGATTAAACGATGAGCAAAAACGATCCGAATCCGCTTTAGAAAGTGGACCGACTTTTATATTAAATAATAATAATATACTTAATTTCAAGAATCAGGAGTCGGAGCCGATTCTACTCTTTATTTCGAAAGTTATTCCCCGTTCACTTCGAATCAACGAAATCGGGTCTGCGTTACCTTCCAACCAAGCGTCGAAGTCGTCCTTTGCAATCGTTCCAGGTTGGTGATCTCCTACCGGAGTCATTTCCAAAGACGCCGGAACGGTAATAATTGCAAATCCAGGTATTACTTTACCGTTTTCATGGTAATGCATGTGTATACCTGCAAACGCAAATAATTCCTCGGACTTATGAAAAATTTCAACGCTGACCTTCTCTTCCTCTGAAATGACTTTCCATTCGAAAAAGGAGCTAGCGGGAATAATGCATCGAGAATCCTTATCCTTGATCGCATCTTTCCATAGTGGAGAAGTCTTAATACTTTCAATTCGAGCGATCGTTTCATATTTTTGGCTCTTACTGTTCCAGATCCCCCATTTATAATTCCGGAGAATGCGATCTTCTCCTTTTGCAATTAAAACGGGAGCGATATCTCCGGGTCCAACGCTTCGATTCAATCTGTATTTTTCTCCGATCGTCTCTTGCTCGCTACTGATTTCAAATTCAGAAATGATTTCATCGGCCGATGTATTGATACTATACGAATCGCACATTGATTAATTTTTAATGAAGAAAGGAGGAAAATCAACCGATTTTCGGATAAGTTTGACTAAGCCAAAAGATGTAAAAATCATATATCTGTTGTTAGGTTTAATCTTCCGATTTCTATAATGCGATCCAATCGACCGAAATATTCGATAAGTCTTCGATAATCCCATAACGGAAGCTTAATCGGCTTTTTCGAAAAGTTCCAGCAATGCTTCGGGATTTAAAATCTCGATTTTACTTCCTGTCGAGGAAACCAAACCTGCTACCTTCAATGCCCGCAATTCACGTACTACGACCTCCCGCACCGTTCCTATGGAATCCGCCAAATCCTGCTGCGACATTTTTACCGATAAAAAGGGATGTTCCGATTGACTGACAGCTGTCAAAAGTAGCTGACGTGCCAATCGTTCTTTTACGCTCGTAAAGGCAAGCCCGTATAGCTCACGAAGCACAGAGTAGACTCTTGAAGCGCATTCTTCGGCAAATATCCAAGATAATTCGGGAGAGCGTCTTCCATATTCCCTAAGATCACGAAACGAAATCGCGAATACTTCGGAGTCGCTTAACGCTTGTACATAAGTATCATCCGATTCTTTTATGGTTCCTCGGTTGGCAAGCGCTCCGACTAAACCCATCACCTCTCCGGCTCTCGCATAGCGAACCGTTGTCTGCCTGCCGGAAGGAGACGAAAGATACAATCTAAAAAACCCCGAAAGAACCAACCCGGCATAAGTAGCTTCTTCGAATGCTTGATGTATGACTTCTCCGGCGGAAAATTTTACGATTCTGCCTTGTTTGAATAAAGGCTCGTACGACTCTCTTTTAATTCTGGAAAAAAAACTCAGCTGAATCGCTTTTAAAACTTTTTCAGAAAAATCCACGGAATTCCTTCCTCTTTTCTAAGAATAAGACGGAAACTGGAACAAAAGTTCCAGCACAATTGAATGCTTTCACTTATTCTTCGAATCAATGGATCGACTCCCGATACGGCGCCGATCCCGGAGGTAATGATGTTAGGTAAACGTATACGAGGAATAATGATAGGAATTCCGTTACTCTTTAGCGCTTTAATAGTAGGAGGATGTTTCCTAGGTCCTCCTTTACGTAAGGATTTTCAAGATTGGAAAAAGCCCGAGGAAAGAAATAATCGTTTTTCCGATTGGAAAGAAGTTTTTTCGAGTTCGACAAAATTGAATGTCACCGCAATCCATACCGGTTATGTTTTAACGGGACCGTCCATTCTAATCGACGCGGAGGACCCTAATACTCCCGTATCGGAAAAAAAAGAACAATGGGTTCCTTCGCTTAGTTATCTAGTTCAACATCCTAAGTTCGGTAAATTCCTCATGGATTCCGGAGTCCCTGCCGTAAACCAAGAAGGCAAATGCGATTTTAGCCTAATCGGATCATTCTATAACATTCCTTGCAAATCCGAAAAAGGATCGGACATAGGTAGCAGATTAACAAAGATGAATATTCCTAATGAGGATATTCTTTTCGTAATCGTCTCCCATTTGCACTGGGACCATATTGGAGGAATGGAATCGCTGCGAAAAAGAGGGCCGATTCGAATTCTCTTATCAAAGGAAGAGGCTGAGGACGCCGGCAAACCGTTCGCAATTTTTCACGGATATGCTCCTAAAGCTCTATCGATCGATTTTGAAGGCTCCGTTCTACCCGATCAAAACTATTATGAAATGCCGATTTTAGGGAAGGTTTTGGATTTATTCGGAGACGGCTCGGTTTGGATAATTCCCGCATTCGGACATACCAAGGGAGAGATAGCCGTACTTCTAAATACTCCAAATGAACCTTTGCTCTTCACATTCGACGCATCTCATCTAAAAGTAGGTTTCGAAAAAACGATTCCTCCCGGCGCGACGGTAGACCGTAAAGATAGCATCGCAGCGTTACGAAAATTGAATTCTTTTTCTAAAGCATTTCCGAAAATAAAAGTAATTTACGGGCATGAGCCGACGCAATGGGAAGGGAAGAATCCGATCTCTTTACTAGCCGGAGATTCGTCGCATAACGGTCGGCGTTAATATTTTTAAACGAGGAGATTGGATTCTCGAATCCGATTCATACGATCTCTTTCGTATGAAACTAGGGAAATCGAATCTCCTCGTTTATGTAATCGATGTCTAGTAATACTTTTTTGAGGCTGTAATGCCGACATCGGGAGTCGAATTTAATTCTTGTTGACCCGTATATACCGTCTAGCAGTCTTACTTCGCATCAAGGAGCCGGGACTAGAATATGTCGATTCGAAATGTTATATTAATTTTGTATTTTGCTCAACTGGCATTCACGATCCTTTTGAGATTTATTTCTTATATGGGCGACACTTCGCCGGAAATACATGAAAGTATTTTAAAATATTTTACGGAAGAAGATATTCAAAACGGGATCGAATATGAACGGAGAGGTTTCTTTGCTTCGCTCGCTTCCGATTTACTCGATTTTACATTGGCCGGTTTGATCGTATTCACGCCTCTCTCGGTCAAACTAGAAAACTATTTACTAAGAAAAACTAACGATAGATTTTATCTGTCGGTGGCGTTGTTTTTACTGATTTTGAGTTTTGCAAAGTTCTTAGTCGAATTGCCGTTTAATTTTTACTTTGGATACGTATTGGAGCACGAATTCGGATTTTCCGCAATGACGATTTCCGATTGGATTATCTTTACCGGCAAATCCCTCGCAATCGGAATCGTAATTATGACATTGATCGGCTTGGGCGCCGCGTATATTCTGAGAAAGTTCCAAAATGTCTGGAAATATCTCATACCGTTGGGCGCTCTCATTTTAGGACTATTATTCTCCGTTTTATTTCCGATTTTAATCACTCCTCTTTTTTACGAATATCATCCGATCGAAGAAGGAAATTTGAAGCATAAAATTGTCCAGCTATGCGACCGCGCAAAGATCGAAGTTTCGGAAGTTTATGTGATTAATGAAAGCAAGTACTCCGGACATACGAATGCTTACTTTACCGGCTGGGGGTCCAATCGCAAAATCTTCTTATACGATACCTTGATCAAGAATCATACCGAGGAGGAAGTGATCAGCGTATTAGGACATGAGATAGGACATTGGACTCATAATCATCAAATTAAGGATATCGCCATCAGCACTTTGGAAACGCTAGCGCTTTGCTTTATCGTCAGTTTTATATTTTTGAAAACGAAACGGGAAGGAAAAATTCCCTTGAAGGAGTTTTATTCGCCTTCCACCCTACCCTTTCTTTTTTTGATCTTATCCTTAATCGGTACGATTACCAAGCCTGCCTGGAGCACGTTTAGCAGGATGCAGGAAGCTGAGGCGGATATGGAAGCCTTGATTCTGACCAACGATAAGAAAGCCTTCATTGGCGCGGAACAAAAATTAGCAAAGGATAATAAATCAAGACTCAATCCGAATCGATGGGAAGTGATCTACAACCACTCTCATCCGACGACGCTGGAACGAATCGACATGGCCGAGAAATATTCAGCGCCTTAATATGTACATATCCGGAATAGAATTTTAGCAATTTCTAAAATTCTTCTTTTACCAGATATATGATGCCGAGTATTTCGATGACTTTTTTCAAATAGCACTTTACTGCGGAAAAAAATCCGCAGTACCTACCTCACTAGTTCTGAACAAGCGAAAAAATAGTCCGAAAATATTTTGTTTTCTTCATACATTAATTATTCTATATTGACTTACGACTAAGGTCCTTATAAGCAAGTTGTCCGGGGGAAAATCGATGAAACCTGCAAGTGTGAATTGGAAAGAGGATATCGCGGCGGATGAAGAAACGCGATTTACGGGATATGCGAAGCAGTTCCAATCTATTCAGCAGGAAAATTCGAAGCTGTTCGGGAAAGGGAGGACTTTACACCGCAACCAACTATTGGGAATGAAGGCCAAATTAGAAGTTCTTCCGGATTTGCCCGAGCATGCAAAGCAAGGACTTTTTGCTAAATTCGGAACCTATGAATCATTGATTCGTCTTTCCAGCGGAAGTATGAAAATCCAACCCGACTCTAAAGGGGATATTCGCGGTTTTGCGATTAAAGTGCTCGGTCTCAACTCACCCGGAGCATTAGGAAACGGAAATGTAACTGCCCAGGACTTTTTACTCATTAATTTGGAAACATTCTCATCGCCGAAGAGCGACGAATTTGTCGGCTTAGTAACGGCGGTGGCAAAGGGTGGCGGTGCACTTCTAAAATATCTTTTTACGACATACGGATTTTTAGGGGCGATTTCTAGAATCCGAAAGGCGGCGGCTACGTTTAACAAACCGTTTAGCGGATTCGCCACTGAACCATTCTATAGCGCCGCACCGATCTCATGGGGTCCGTATGCGGTGCGGGTTCGCCTTCTACCACCCGAAAATCAAATGCCCGCCAAGGATGCTTCAAATCATTGGGGCCTCGACATGAAGACACGCCTAACCCAAGAGCCCCTTGTTTATTCTTTTCAAGTCCAATTCTTCGCGGATGAAACAAGTACTCCGATTGAGGACGCGTCCAAGAATTGGGCGGAATCGGAAGCACCCTACGTAACCGTTGCTCGACTAACTATTCCTCAGCAAGAATTCGGCAGCCAGGAAGCGATTTCATTCCAAACAAAAGTGGAAGAAACCATTTTTGATCCGTGGGAAGCTCTGTTAGAACATCGCCCATTGGGAGACGTGATGCGTGCTCGAAAATATGTTTATTTAACAAGCCAAAAAGGAAGAGGAGCCGTTTAAGAAATGTTTTGCGGCAATGAACATTCGAGCATAAGCGACACTTTATAGAGATTAAGAGGACGAGTTTCGATAAATCTTCGAAGAGTTAGTCTTTTCGGTTGAACTAAAGGATTAATTCTGCTAAAATTGCGATACTTGATACCCTAGATTCCTTCTCCTCACGATGCGACGCATTTCGGAAGAAGGAATCTTTATTGAAAAGGAAACCTCATGCATTCTTACGAAACTATCTCCGACGCGATCACAGGCCTGAAAGCGGAAGGCTATTCCGAAGACTTTAATCTTTTATGGAATATGCATCGGAGAGACAGCGAGATTTATACTTCTCCTCAAAATTTCAAAGTGGATAAATTCTATCGATTTGAAGGCAGCACTGATCCGGCAGACGAGGCCATCGTGTATGCAATTTCGTCATCCAAATCTTCCCATAGAGGAATTCTTGTGGATGGTTACGGAATTTCGTCCGACGCAGCCACAGGTGAGTTGATCTCTCGACTAATGAACAAATTCGGAGAAAGATAATTTTAGCCTACCGGAATCCTCTGGCGATCATCGGACGATTTCATATTATTCGGACTCGATTAAAGAAAACTGCGCACCCGTTTTAAAGGAGAAGAAATGAACTCATTCTATAAAGATAAGGTAGTTTGGATTACGGGGGCGTCTTCCGGCATCGGGGAAGCCATCGTTCAGGAACTTTCCTCTCAAGGAGCAAAAATCGTCCTTTCAGCCCGGAGAGAAAAGGAACTTAAGAGAGTCAAGGCAGAAAATAAATTGAACGATTCGAATTGCCTAATCCTCCCCTTAGATTTAGAAAATTATAATACTTTAAATAACTTTCCGTCAAAAGTAATCAAGAAATTCGGCCAAATCGACGTCTTGATCAATAACGGAGGAATCAGCCAGCGGTCTTTTGCTCACGAAACTTCGGTCAAAACCTACGAGTCTCTTATGAACGTAAATTATTTCGGCAATATCGCACTGACTCTCGCGGTGCTCCCGTTTATGCGGGAACGTCGCACCGGTTGGATTTCTTCGATTTCAAGTGTAGCTGGATTATTCGGAGTTCCTTTGAGAACCGGCTACTCCGCCACGAAAGCCGCGTTGACCGGTTTTTTTGAAGCTTTGAGAGCGGAAAACGCAAACGAAAAAATCAAAATCACTTTAGTCTATCCCGGGTTCGTCAAAACGCAAATTTCAAATAATGCTTTGAAAGGAGACGGGAAAAAACAAGGTAAAATGGATCAGGTGATTTCAAACGGAATCGACCCGAACGAATGTGCAAGACGGATACTGAGTGCGATTGCAGGCGAAAAACTGGAAGTCATCATAGCAGGCCCACGGGAAAATTTCGGAGTTTGGTTGCACAAATTTTTTCCGACTCTTTTTGCCCGCTTTATTGCCAAAGCTAAAGTGACCTGACCCTGCTACTTATCGAAACGGTAAGAACTATAAATAACCTAAAGTACCCGATCAGTCTGATACGTACCGGGTACTTTCACAAGAATCAATCCGAGTCGACGCTTCCGATCCGAATCTGTCGTCACATGCGCGTCCAATCAGATTTTCAAGGAAACCGTTTCTATCCTCGTAAATTAAGCAATTTCTTAACGTCTTGCTCGATCATTCTTTCGAGTTTGTTGAGAACCCTTACCTGCTTTTAACTTATGTTTCGGCTTTTCTTCATCATCATTATCGCTCTCAACATCATAAGATGACGGATGAAGAACGAGTGAATTCGATTCAGGAGGTTGGTTCTTTTCTTCCCTTTTTTCCATGATTAGGATATACAAACTCGGCATGACGGTTAACACCAAAAGCAATGCAGAGGTCAATCCGCCCACCATTACCGTAGCCAGGGGTCTTTGAACATCGGAACCTACTCCGGTAGCCATCGTCGCTGGAATTAAACCGAGCAATGCCAATAACATAGTCATCAAACGAGGTCGAAGCTGGCTGACTGCAGAAGCGACCGAGGCTTCACGTACATTCATTTTTGGCGTACCGGGTATTTTACCTTGCAAGTAATGATTGGCCTTGGATACGAATAGAATTCCCGCCATCGTAGCGATTCCGAAAAGGGAAATAAAACCCACTCCCGCGGACACGTTGAAGTAATATCCTCTCGCTAATAACGCGTAGATTCCGCCGATAAGGGAGAGAGGAATACAGGAAAGTGCAACGAACACCGACCGAAGATCCCGATAGAGTAAATACAATAGTCCGAAAATAATCCCTATCGTTAAAGGAATTACGATTGCGAGTTGCTTCCCGACCCTTGCCAAGTTCTCGTACTGCCCACCGTATTTCACTTCGTAACCGTCAGGAAAATGAACTTCTTTCTTTACTCTTTTTTGAAGTTCGGAAACAAAACCGCCCTGATCGCGTCCTCTCACATTCAATCGAACCGTAATCGTTCGCTTACCGTCCTGACGGAAAATCATGGTTGGTGAATCTTCCTGAGTGATGTCTGCGAGTTCGGAAAGTGGAATTCTTTCCCCCCTTGGAGAAATGATGGGAATTCTCGCTATCTCCCTGGCCGATTCCCGATAATCCTTAGTGAATCGAACCACAATCCCGTACAGAGCTCTTTCTTTAGGCGGATCATCCATCGGACCTTCGTATAGATTACTGATAGGTTCCATCCCGACGGCGGCTTCTATCACTTGTTGAATATCGCTAACATTGATGCCGTATCGAGCAGCGACATCCCTTCGAATTCGAATCACTAGCTGCGGCGCGGGGCCTTCCTGCTCTATCCCGTATTCGCTTGCACCCTTCATTTCGGAAACTATCTTTAAAATCTGATCCGATAGATTCCGCATCACTTTCATATCCTGTCCCGAAACGAATACCGCCAAGTCGGCAATTGTCCCCATGATTGCCTCGGAAAGATTGTCCATGATCGGTTGCGAAAAGCTGACTCTTACTCCGGGTAGTCCCTCTTCAAGATCGTTTCGTAAACGGAGCAAGAGCTGCTCCTTGGTAATCTTCTCTTTCCAAGCTTTATAATCTTTTAATCCGATATAAACTTCCAATCGGTTCGGAGGTAGCGGATCCGTTCCATCGTCGTTCCTACCGTACTGAGATAAGATGGTGTCCACCATTTCATTTTTATAAATTATCTTTCGGACGTTCGGGATGAACTTCTTCGCTTCAGGCAATGAAATCCCTACGGGAAAATAAAGTCGAAGAGTGAAGCCGCCTTCGTCCAACGAGGGCAGAAACTCCGTTCCAAGAGAAATGAATCCGACGACCAGGAGTCCAGTGACGGCGGAAAATGCGATGGCGACAACTCGTCTAGATCTATCAACCAGATAATGAACGATTCTTTCATACTGAGTTTCAATCCAATGATAAATCGGATTATGCCATTCGATCGGGCCCGGATTCGAAGATTCGAAATACCTCCGATAGAAGAAGGACATTAAGACCGGAACAACGGTCATCGTAAAGAGTAATGCTCCGAAAATCGCAAAGGATAATGTGAAGGCCATCGGCTTAAAAAGGCGACCTTCGATTCGTTCGAACGAAAATATGGGAAGGTATGCTAGGATAATGATCAGAATCGCAAAAAGAATTTCAGTTCCGACTTCGGAGGCGCTTTCCAAAGTAAATCGAATGATTCCTTTTTGCTTTTCCTGCGGTGTGGCGTTCTTATAACGCCTCATGATATTCTCCACCATCACTACAGCACTATCCACAACGATGCCGAAATCAACGGCGCCCAAGGACAGAAGGCTAGCTGAGATTCCGGAAGAATTCATCATCGTAAACGAGAACAAAAGAGCGAACGGAATAGTGGCGACGACAACGACAGAGGCACGAATACTTCCTACAAAGAAGATAACGACCAGACTAACGACGGCAATCCCTTCCAATAACGTAGTACCTACCGTACGTAACGTGTATTGAACTAGATCTCCTCGATCGTAGGTCGTACGCAATCGCGTCCCGGCGGGCATGTACTTTTCGTTAATCTCCTTCACCTTCGTACGAACTCTATCGAGGAAAGCATTCGGCTCCACCCAACGACGCATTGCGACCAAACCTTGGACCGCCGAATCGACATCGATCAATCCTTCTTGATCGTTTTGAATGGTGTAACCAAGGACCCCGCTTGGAATAGGAGGAGCGATTTCCACAGTTCCGATATTCTTTACGAAAACCGGTACTCCGTTTAGATTTTTAACTACGATATCCTCGATTTGACTGATATCTCGAATGGCGCCCAAGGATCGAATCGGTAGCGACTGTTCCCCTTGCAGAAGAAAATTTCCGCCCGTATTCAAGTTATTACTTTGTACGGCCTCGATCACATCGGTAACGGTGGCTTGGTATCGAATCAAATTTTCCGGGTTCATCACGATATGAAATTGCTTCGGTAATCCTCCGAAAGTTACTACGTCGGCTATTCCGGAAACTTGGAGCATCTTAGGAATCACAATCCAGTCCTGAATGCTTCTAAGCTCCATCGGAGTGTGATTACCGCTCGTCGACTCCACGACGTATCGATAAACCTCACCTACAGGAGAACTCATCGGAGCCAATGTCGGAGTGACTTCGTCCGGAATCACTGCGTCCCGAACCTTTTCCATCAATCGCATCCTGGCAAAGTAATCGTCGGTTCCTTCTTCGAAAACGAACTGGAACACGACGAGTCCGTTAATCGTCCTCGAACGCCGAACGATTACGTTCGGGGTGGAATGCAATACTCTTTCGATAGGCATCGTGACCCTTTCTTCCACTTCCAACGTCGCCTTTCCCGGAAATTTTGCGACTACTCGAACTTGCGTATCGGCGATATCGGAATAAGCTTCCTTACGAATATCTATCCAAGACCAAATTCCGACTAATAAAGCAACGCTGCCGGCCACCAAGGTGAATATTCTATTCTTTAATGCCGTTTCTATAATACTATTGATAATTTTCATCCGAGATAAACCTCGCAATAAGCAGCCGAGAACTTTTCCGAACGGAATATGAACTGACCTATTTCCCTGAATAAACGGCATATCTGCGACATGCTCGTAATAAATAAAACTAATATATTAATTATATATATATAATTAATATATTTTGAATATTCTATCTCATATTCGAAATAGTCTAAATTCCCACGCATGCCGATTGGCATCTGCGACTTATCGCTACGGAGGTAAGAAACGGCAAGATCTTCGAAATATATTTCCAGCATCTTCAAAAACCGAAACTTAATCCTTTCAAGAGAATCGCTCCGTCGACGACGACTCGTTCCCCTTTTGCCAAGCCTTCGAGAACGCTCACAACGTCCTCGTTGGAAATTCCTAGGGCAACTTCCCGCCGGAAAAACTCTCCAGGCTTTCCCTCTAAGAATACGTAGGTTTTTCCTTCCACTGATACCGCGGCGATAGCAGGAAGTATGATTGTGCCCGAATTTAAACTTTCCGGAAACTTTACCGTTGCGTACATTCCGGGCTTGAGCTTTCGATCCGCATTGACGATTGTAATTCTCACCTTAACCGTTCTCGTAATCGGATCCACATTATCCCCCAATGCCTCCGCCTTCCCCCGCCAAACCTCATTCGGGAACGAGGAGAATTTCAGTTCGACATCGGTTCCGTTCTTTAAATTATGAAGTTGTGATTCAGGAACATCGCCGACAATCCAGGCAACATTCGATCTTGCTTCACTCAACATCGAAGGATTTAATCCTAAGGCCCTCAGCTTACCTTCAAACTCCGCGAGTTCAGCGGGAGCATTCTCTACGTCGCTTTCCGGTTCCATTAAATCCTTCTTGTCAGCGACTTTATGCTGAAACGTATCACGGATTCGTTTCGGATTCTTATTCGAATAATTCAAGACATTCTTGGAACGAAGGTATCGCCGATATAATTCTTGAATTTCGGGCGATTCGAATACCACGAGAGAATCGCTGCCCGACACAGAGGCAGCCGTTGAAGCTATCAGCCTTGCAGGAGAATGAACGTTTATGAAATTTCCGTTCCTATCAATCTCCACAATCTTGATCATTTCAAGACCGGGACTTCCCTCCTGGAATTCGATTTTTGATCCGCCCGCAGAAACGCTAGGCTTCTCAGGAAATGGATTCGGTGCGTTTTTTGTTTTCCTTGTTAAAAGTGTCGTGAAGGTTAGCAAAAACGCGAGTCCTGCTAAAAACACGATCAATCGCGCTCTAGTTCTAAAAAGCACGTTCATTCTATAATCAAAACTCCTCGCTACTTAGTTCGTTGAGAATAAGCGGCGGATAAAAATCGGCTTTTTATTCCGATCTCGAAATGGAGGCATCACGTTCAGATCCCTCGTGAATATGAAATTTTTTAATGCACTATACCGGCATGACGCGACTTGTCCGGTCATGAAATCGGATTCGAATCCGTTCTTATGAAAAGTCCTCCCCGAATGCAAGCATCCGAGTTTTCGCGCACCATAAGAGTAGACGAATTGCCCATACCGAGACGAAGCGCAGTCTTCGCCGCAGGAATAAAGCTACGCCGGCCGGATATTCAGCATTAAATCAACTAAAGTTAGGTGAGATTTGGAGGAGGGATACTGAGTAAGAGAACGGAAATAAGACGAGTATAGTAGTATGTCGTAAAAGATATTTCGTTCGAATGAAAGAAGACCTTGAATCTCTCGGATTCTGCAAAAACTTCATAGAAGTAATCCATGAAGTCATATCTACTTCTAAACGAAATGGCTAAATGCCTAGAATCTTCGTTGGAGATTACCTGAGCAGCATTTTTATGAGTGGGCGCCGCTATCCCGATAATATACGGAGATTCGGCGCGATCGAATCCGAGTGCAGATAAATCTATCAACCCATCCTGTTCCATCGGCAGCATGATAAGCGCGATAAGAACCGAAATAAGCGATCTCTTTAACCAGACGAATTTCACAATTTCTACTTTCTGAACGACCTTTAAGCAAGCAACCCTTTTTCAAAAGATGCTCTAATTCGGAAAAATTTTTGATTTCTTCTATTTAAAACTAAGCGGAAAGACATACTGCAAAAAGTTTCGAATCGATAGTAATTCACGTTAAAAACTTTTACTCTCATTATAAACCGAGTAACCTATCCAGTAGTTTCCAAATTTGGAATCTCTCCCAAAATGTGAATAGGTTACAAAAAGTTTTCGAATCGATTTAAATCGCGTTACTTGAATCGATCCTGAAGGAGGCGATCCATTGAAGCCGATCCACCACCCAAAATCACTAACGCAAACGCGATTCCGATAGCTAAGACATGGTATTCAAATCCTTCCCCAGCTTGATTTCCGAACCAATTCATGAAAAAACCGTTTTTCCTTTGGAAGAATGCAGCCCCTATCATCACAATACCAATGCCGAGTGCGGACAATCTTGTACACAATCCGAGTATCAATGCCAAAGCTCCGAACGATTCCACAACTATGATCAAAAAGCCGATGAGGGAAGGAATTCCTTCGGACGCAAAAAAATTGATGGTCGAAGTAAATCCGTAGCCGCCCATCCAACCGAACAGTTTTTGAAGACCGTGCGGCAACATTACTACTCCCAATATTATCCTAAGAACCGTTATAGCAAAATTCGCTTCGGTAGCTAAAAGTATCTCAAGCATTCTTATCTCCTAAATACGGCGATCAAAGATCCTCCGTCGAATATGAAGTATAGTATGCGAACCGACTGTGAAAGTAAATGGACGAAATACGAAAGTTATTGCACTTTTCGATTTTCTTCCCGATAACGTTCGGGAGAAACCCCCGCTTGCGCACGAAAGAAACGGCTTAAGTAAGCGTTGTCGGAGAAATTAACTTCCCTAGAAATCTCCGATATGCTATTGACGGAATGAACTAATAAACGTTTGATTTCCAATATAATCCTTTCGTTAATTACGGACTTTGCATTAATCCCGAGTCTATTCTTACAAGCTGAATTTAGAGCGGAGGCGGATACGCCAAGTCGCCTCGCATAAAATAAGGTCGATCTTTCCCGAATAAAATTCTGTTCCAGAATTTGTTCGAACTCTGAAATAAGTTCGAAGGTGGCATCGGAAGCTTCCCATCCAAATTCGTATTCCCGCTTAATCTCAAGCAAAATGAGTTGAGTCAGCGCGAACAGAATTCCTTCATCCGATCCGTTTTCCCGTTCCATGAGTAAGCGATCGAAATCTCGAGCTAACGTTCCGGATTCCCGAAATTGTATCTTCGAACGGGAAGTTCCGGATTTGAAAAAAGGGAAACTGAAAATTGCGGAACGCACCGCGGAATTTCTAGTAAAGAACTCGGGTGAGAATTTTAATGCATACCCGATAACCGGAGAATCAAACCTCCAAGAATGGACCTGCCCCGGCCGTATGAAGAAAAGCGAATTGTCCTCGATCTTATAATCCACAAAATCGATCCTATGATTGCCCATCCCTTTTAAAAAAAAGAACACTGCAAAATAATCGTGCCGATGACCGCTATAATATTCGACAAAATCAGAAGGTAAATTCTGGAGCCGATTAACCTGCAAGAATGGAATATTAGAATCCCGATAAATATCGGTCAATCGAATCGTTGATATCGAACTTCGATCGGCTTTCATCGGATTCCTCATCGATCGTCTCGAAGGTTAGGTTACATTTCTAGAAAAATCAAGTTGAACGGAAGTACCTTGGCCGCTGATATCCGTCTTTAAATTTCCCTTTAACTGGCGAACAAATAAATGAATCAAGGTATGTCCGATCCTATTGTGAATCTCCCAAGTTTCCTGATTTCTTATGCTTGAATCATAAATACGCAAATGATAGGAATGGTCCAGGTGCTCTAATTCGACTACGATAGTCGAATCTTGATGAGTCTGAATGAAATTTAATAGAATCTCGTTCAGAATTAAGGCAAGAGGAATCGCATCTTCCACCGATAAATTAATGTTTTGAATTTTCTCTTCGACGCGAGGAGGAGGTATATCCGAGGAAAATACGGATATAAGATTGGAAATGATCTCATGAAAGACCACTTTGCAGTCCACCTTAAGATAACTTCCCGATTTATACACGTAGTTATGCACTTTCGAAATTGCAAAAATTCTATTTTGGATTTCAGTAAAGTGATGCACTAATTCCGAATCCAATTCGGTTTTTTGAACCTCTATCAAACCGGAAAGTATTTGCAGGTTGTTTCTAACTCTATGATGAATTTCCTTAATTAGGATATCTTTTTCGTCGGAATATACCTTAATCACTCGAACGGTCAAAATCGAAATAAGGGCGAAGAGAGAATACATTACTATAGTGTCGGAAAAATATATGATACCGACTTTATCCGTGTTGCCCGACACCCAACCTTTAAAAATCAAAAGCCCCAGACAATATATCGAAACTAATATAGTATTTCTAATATTCGATAAATATAGAAATACTATGATTAAGGTGGATATGGAAAAGATAAAATTTCCGTCCTTAGCCCCGAAAAACCATCCCGCGGTTACGGAAAAAAGCCCGGCGATTAAATTCACGTTTACAGCCGAATTGAATCTCTTGGTAAAAATCAAAAATATCGAAACGATCGAAGATAAAATGATAATTATATAACCGGGGCGAACTCCCTTACTTATGTAAAGAATACTGGCAAACGTACTTAGAATCAAAGTGAAAGCGTTGAGTATAAATATATGCAACGCTTTTCGTTTTGTTAGATAGTCCTTATCCTCGTAAATAATCGCTATTTTTTTAAAGAGCATACGGCATACATATTTTATAAGTGGGGTCGCTGATAAGCGAAAAGTATTTTAATATAAAACGGACTAATTTGTAAATATATTTATAGAAAACTCTGGTTCGACTCGAAAATACTTCGACGCTCGGATAAAAAGTTTCTCCTTCAAACGACTAAATCAGGATTCGATCAGTTTTTTTCCGTCATTTTTCGTTTTCTAAAATCGGAGGGAGTAACTCCCATCATTTCTTTAAATGCGCGGTTGAAAGGTGCAAGCGATCCGTATCCCAGGTCCATAGCGATTCTTAGCACCTGTGCTTCCTTCTTTGAAGGATCGACTAGAATCTTTGCGGCTTCCCGAATTCTATAGTGGTTTAAGAATTCGTTGAAATTTCTGTAACCTAAACCTTTATTGATTAATCTTCTAACTTTCTTTTCATGTGCGTTCAACTTCCGAGAAAGATTCAAAATAGTCAGATTTTCCTGCAGAAAGATTCGTTCCCTATCCATTAAAAGAAGCAACTTTTCCAGAAGATTTTCGTCGATCCCCTCTTCGAGCGATTGGTTTTTAGGAATAAGAAAGATGTTCTCCCTAAAATCGAAGAGTTTATAAGAAAAAAAGAAAATGAGTATAGTGATAAAAAAGGAATTCACAAAGTCGCAAACCACCGAGTAGCTTAAGTTTTTGGTAACAACCTCCATGAGTATTACAAATATACAATATATTCCTGCGATCCAGACGAAGCTCACTCTGAATTCACGCCTGGATTCCATTAAATCTATATTTTTATCTTTTAAAACCTGTCCTAGCGCGAGTAGAACGATCCCGAGATAGAAAAGTTGAGGTAGGCTAAAAAGGATTTTGGAAATCGGAGAGGAATCGTTCCTAATATCGGAAACTATGAAAATATAAAAACAAAGCGAATTAATAAAAATAAAGAGCGCCCCGTGCCAAAGTTTTAAGCGAAAGGCATCCGAAAACATACTCGAAACGAACAAATAGAAAAAAGTCGTTACAGAAAAACAACCGATGTGAATCGCATAGAATAGTATCGGATTCAGTTTCTCATTATCCAAGAGAGGACAGATAAAATAAGCGATTAAACTAACGCAAAACAAGCTGCCTAAAACTCCCTGAAGAGACCCTTTAAGCCTAACCAGAAAATTCAGAATGAGAAAGGATAGCTGCGCAACAGACACGGTCTTCAAAAAAGCGATATCTGTCAATAAATCGGGCATTGTAACCGATTAAAATGTTATATCAGGATTTTCAACCAAAGAATTGCGGGACGATTTTGAAAATCCGAAAAATCTAAGACTCGAATTCGACGTAAAAAGATATCGATTACCTTTTTTGAATATGTTTTAACGCGATCGGCAATACTGCCCTTCTTCGTATAAACGGATTCGATCAACATTTCGGATTGTAATGCGAATACTTCCTCTTGTCTCTTTCTTTCAAATTGATCGCAAACTCACACCCAATGAATGACCCCCGTAACGACTCCTAAAATTCTGAGTCCGCTTAATTCTAAAGAAATGCAAGAAGGATTTTCGCCGGGTTCGTTTATAAAGATTTGATCTAGAATTTTTGATACGGCTCTAAGAAGATACTCCCCTTTGCTATATACTATGACAATGGACCCGTCTTTCGCTTCTTTATTCCGATCGATCAATAATCGGTCCTTATCTTGAATTCCGAAATCTACCCAAGCATCCCCCTTCACCGTTGCGAAGATTTTTCTTCCGATATCCGATTCGGAGAAACTCAATAAATCGAGTTTACTGCCTTGCTCCTCCGGACCGTCTGCAGGATATCCCGCATAAAGAGTCGTTTTTAGCACAGGGATCCAACAATTTCCTTCCGAATAAACTATATTGATCATAAGTAAACATATATATAGTTGTTTTTCCTCTTTTCAAGAGATTTTCGCGGAAATTTCGAAATAAATCAGGAAGGAGGTCCCCGAAATCTGTGCCGATATGTCGCTTATCATTGCATGATTAAAAACGCAATTCGCCGCATATAAATCGAATATTGTCGTAATGTTTTAATCCGCAGACTTAAAGAAACGGACAAATCCGTTTCGGATTGAAAGTCTTGTTTACGGTGAAGTATCGAAAGGTGACCGTAAATACTTTATTTATTCATTAAATAGATAAACTTCCCCTTAACCGGAATTGATTTGGATAAAAATAAGTGAAATTCTTTTCAAACCGCTAGTAGAAGTACGAATCTGAGGGAATCGAGCTACGTAGTTCTACGGATTGACAGTCTAATTTAACTCCGCTATATTAAGCGGCGTTTTAGGCTCCGTTTCCGATATTATGCGAGGACAAAAATGGCAATACATTATAAATCGGCAGATTTAAATACGGTGCTTCCCACGCAGTGGGCTGACATTCCGCAACTGACTCCGTTAGTTTTCAAAGGAGCGGAAGTATTCGAGGCGTTTAACGTTACGTTAACTCTTCCAATGATCAAACTTTTGGGACCGCCTCCTGTCGGCGGGTTAATCTCCATTCGGCTTGTCCAAGACGGGGGAACTGTTTTGAGCGAACTAGAATGGGTGGGTAATTCTCAGATTATGCTTTACCCTTTTCTATCCGCAACAGGCGATATCGTTTCCAGGGGAGGAAGAGTGAGTATTTCGGCACAGTGGCGTGTTACGAACACTTCTCTCCAGTTTAAAGCAATCGGATTAGGGTATTTGACGGTTATTGTGGATAGAAAAGCGGAATAGTTTTTGGAAAGACCTCTATCTTCGTAAAAGAATCCCTTAACGGAAATCGAATAAACATTCTACTCGGCCACCGGAGAGATAATCGGGGATCTCCCTTTTATGATTCTTGAAATTTCCGGTCGACAACTTCCGCATCCCGTCCCGGCTCCCGTGTTTACGCCGATTCCTTCCACCGTAAGAATTCCTTTCTGAATTTCGGTTTCTATATTTCCGCTACCAACGCCGTTACAAGAGCAGACAAGCGTACCTTCTATCGGTTTTAAAGGCCGGGAATCTCCCAAAAGCGATTCTCGTTTATCTCCGAGTTCCATTCCGGAAGCGATCATCGCCTTGAATTCAGAAAATCTATTCTTGTCACCGATTAGAATCGCTCCAACCAACTTATCTCCTTTGATAATGCATTTCTTATATTTTTTTCGTTTGCGATCGAGAAAAATAATTTCTTCGTATTCGGAGCCGTCATTTTCCATGATTACTTCCGGTAGTCTTAGAGAGATCAAGTCGAGTCCCGGGATTTTCAGGATATTCGTATGCAACGATCCGGAGTAAGAATTTACCTTATATCCGTAAATATGATTCGCAGCAATCTTAGCCTGCTCTTCGGTCGCAGCAACGGTTCCATACATTCCCGAGTCGTGTTCTGCGACTTCTCCGATCGCATAAATATCGGGATCGCTGGTTTGTAAATACTCGTTCACTCTCAATCCGGATCCTATTTTAAGATCGGTTCCTTGGATTACTTTCAAGTTGGGAGAAGTTCCTACGGCAAAGACGATACCATCCGGCTCCAAAGTCGATCCGTCGCTTAGTTTTACCTTGTCCACTCTAGGAACGCCCGTGATTCTAGAGATTTCTGCATTGAAAATAATTCGGATTCCTTTTGCCTCTATCTCTTCTTTTAGAATATCGCAGGCAACCTTATCTAATTGCTTGGACATCAATCGATCGGCTCTAACTAAAACAGTTACGTTGACGCCTACAGCACGAAGCGCCGCCGCCAACTCCAATCCGAGTAAACCTCCTCCGACGATTAAAGCGTGAGAATCTCGCACGAAAAAACCCTTGATTCTCTCCGCATCCTCCTTGGCTCTCAGACTAAAGACGCCTTCCAGATCAGGATTTACGAATTTCGGTATCGAAGGAGAGCTCCCAGTCGCGATGATAAGTTTATTATACGAATGAAGATTTCCTACCGAATCTTTTACTTTTTTTCCTTCCCGAGAAATCTCGAGAACGGAGGTCGAAGAGAACAAATTTATGTTCCAAGACTCGATTTCTTCGGGCTCTACGCCCATCAATTGGGTGAAATTTTTCTCCCCGCTGATTAAGTCAGGTAATAGAATCCTATTATAGAAAGGATGTTCCTCTTTGCAGATGACCGTAATTTCGTCGTCGGGGACCAAGGTTCGGTAATGCTTGAGAAAGGATAAGCTTCCGTTTCCTCCTCCGATAATTAGAATTTTCTCTTTTACTTTTTTATAAGGTCTTACTTCGACTGCGGATACCTTAAATCCGGGTTGTTTGGAAAAAGGATCATAATTGGAACTGGTAAGATTATTGGCTCTCGATTCGTCATTGCCGTTCATTCTTCCCCAGTGCATCGGCAAGAAGACGACGCCCTGCTTGATCGATTCGGTGACCGAAGCTTTTACCCGAACACTACCTCGAATATTTTTTATCTCTACGACTTGTCCGTCGGAGATATTTCTAGTTAACGCATCGTCAGGATGAATCTCTAAATTAGGTTCCTTTCGATGTTCCTTTAATTTACGCACCTTTCCGGTTTTAGTCATCGTATGCCATTGGTCCCTAATTCTCCCGGTGGTAAGTATTAACGGATAATCCGGTGTCGTTTTTTCGGACGGATCTTCGGCTTTTACATCCGATAATTTAGCCTTTCCGCCCGGTCTGTAAAATATATGATCCGTAAAAAGACGAGGGGTGCCTCCGTGATCTTTATGGGGATAGGGCCATTGAACGGAACGATTTTCCTTTAGTATGGAATAATCCAAACCCGATATATCGATCCTTGTTCCTTTCGTAAGTTGAGAATGCTCTAAAAAAACGTCCTCCTCCGATTCATAAGAAAAAGATGATGTATAACCCATTTCGCGCGCAAAATCGCGAATAATCCAAGTATCCGCGATTGCTTCGCCCGGCGGGTCCATAATTTTAGGCAGATATGTGATCCGACGATCCGAGTTAGTCATCGTGCCCTGTTTCTCAACCCAACCTGCCGCAGGTAAAACAAAATCCGCAAAGGGAATTGCGCCGGAATCTTTTGAAATATCTTGAACAATTACTAGCTCGGATGCGCGTAAGCCTGCTTCTACCGCTCTAGCGTCGGGCATGCTGACGGTCGGATTGGTGCAAACGATCCAAATCGCCTTCATTTTTCCGTTTCGAAGATTTTCGAACATTTCGGTGGCGCTAAATCCCGGCTTACTTTGAATATCAGGGACTCCCCAAAAATCCGCCACTTCCCGCCTATGTTCAGGATCGTTCAAATTTCGATGGGCGGGCAATAAATTGCAAAGACCTCCCACCTCTCTTCCACCCATGGCGTTCGGTTGCCCCGTTAATGAAAAGGGCCCCGATCCGGGTTTACCGATTTTGCCGGTTATTAGCGAAAGATTCAATAAAGCCAGATTCTTATTTACGCCGACCACGCTCTGATTCAATCCCATTGCCCAGAGGGAAAGGAACCCTTTGGATCGAGCGATCAATCCAGCTGCTTCTATAATTTGTTCCGACGGAATGCCGCAATCTTCCGCAGCCTCGTCCAAAGTCGACTCGAAGACTTTCGACTTCAGCTCTTCAAAACCCTCGGTATGCTTAAGAATAAACTGATAATCAATCCATTCGTTCTCGATTAGAACTCTAGCAATCGCATGGAACAAGGATATATCCGAACCCGGACGAATTTGAAGATGCAAATCGGCGTCTTCGGAGGTTTCCGTTTTTCTAGGGTCGACTACGATCGTCTTTACGGACGGATCCGCGTTTTTTCTGGCCTCTATTCTTCGAAATAAGATAGGATGGCACCAGGCAGGATTCGCTCCGGCTATCAGAAAGCAGTCGGCCAATTCGATATCGTCGTAACTTATCGGAACGCTATCTTCCCCTAATGCCATCTTATAGCCTACGACGGCCGAACTCATGCAAAGCCTAGAATTCGTATCGATATTATTTGTGCCTAAAAATCCTTTAGTTAATTTATTTATAATATAATATTCTTCGGTTAATAGCTGTCCTGATACGTAGAATCCGACGGAGTCCGGGCCGTGTTCCGCGATTATCTTGCGAAATCTAGCGGCAATGTTCGAGAGCGCCGAGTCCCAAGTGATTCGTTCTAGATTCGAATTTCTATCCTTTCTTACCATCGGATAGAGTAAACGATCCGAGCGATCCATCGCGGTATAATGCAAATTCAATCCTTTTGAGCAAAGCATTCCCTTATTTGCAGGATGCTCCGGATCGCCCTTTACGCTTATTTCATTCGGACCGCTCTTTTGAACGATTATTCCACAGCCTACTCCGCAATAGGAACATGTTGTTTGATAGGATTCATTTTCGGCCACAAACCCCTTATTGCAATTTCTATGCCTAGTATAAAGTTATTCGAATTTTATTTTCATTTTATTATCCTTTTCCCGGTTACTCTACCTATAGCGAATAATATGGCCTAAAACCTGTGAGGTGGTCGGCCCTGAAGCATAAATTATAGATTATTTAATATTCGTATTGTACGCATATTAAGCATTATCTAGCAATATGCGCTAAATTACCCTCTTCTTTTAAGGCCAGCGCTGAAATTTAGAAGGATCAGCGCCCCTCCTTACGTTTAAATCATCCACGAGAGGGCATAGAGTCCTCTAAAAAATAGTTTTTTACTCTTTATTTTTGATATTGGCACAATTTATGCTTAATTGCAGATAGGCACCGAATTTTTATAATACGAGAGGGTTCCACGATATGCAAAAATTACAACAGTTCCTACGAGCAGGACATTTTCCGACTTTGGTCAGTTCCTTTCTTTACTTCGATTTCAGCTTTATGATTTGGATGTTATTAGCGGCCTTAGGAATTTTTCTATCGGAAGAGTTCGGATTAGGACCCGCTCAAAAAGGTTTGATGGTTTCCATTCCTTTGTTAGGGGGAACACTCTTAAGAATTCCGATGGGTCTACTGTCCGATCGATTCGGTTCCAAAAAAGTAGCTCTTTCCGGGATGGCAGTTACGATGATCCCTCTCATTTGGGGATGGCAGTCTGCAACATCGATTCCCGAAGTCGTATGTATCGGTCTATTATTAGGAGTTGCCGGGGCGAGCTTTGCGGTTGCCCTCCCTCTTGCGAGCCGTTGGTACCCCGCTAAATATCAAGGTTTAGTAATGGGTATTGCAGGAGCCGGTAATAGCGGATCTGTTCTTGCAACCTTATTTGCCCCAAGTTTAGCCAAAGCGTACGGTTGGCATTCAGTATTCGGCTTGGCCATAATACCGATGAGTATCGTGTTCATATTCTTTCTTTTTACCGCAAAAGATTGCCCGGGAACTATTAATCGAAAAGGAATTTTAGAATATTTTACCCCTATTAAGTCAAGGGATGCCGTTACTTTCTGTTTATTATACAGTGTGACTTTCGGCGGCTTTGTAGGAATAGCGAGCTTCCTGCCGATCTTCTTTTACGACCAGTATGGTATCGAAAAAGTTACCACCGGCCTCTACACCTCCTACTGCATTATCGGCGCAAGTATGCTCCGTCCCGTGGGCGGTTACTTATCCGATAAATTCGGCGGGGTAAACGTTCTCAGCCTAGTTCTCCTCACTTTAAGCGTAATATTGATCGGTATTTCATACCTTTTTCCGATCAATATTACGCTTCCATTGTTTATCGGACTAATGGCTTGCCTAGGCTTGGGGAACGGCTCGGTCTTTCAACTCGTTCCTTTACGTTTTAAAAAAGATATCGGTGTAGTAACGGGTTTCGTAGGTGCATTCGGGGGCTTAGGCGGATTTTTAGTTCCGAACTTGCTCGGATCCTTAAAATCCATTTCCGGCAGTTTTGCGACCGGATTCGTAATCTTGGCCCTAATAACGATATCCTCGGCAGCCTTGGTATTTTTTACCAATCTACTGATTTGGAAAAAAGCGGATTCGAACCAAACAGAACTTGGACTGGAAGGAGTTTAAACTTTTATAAAGTAATGGTTTAATACTCTAAGGAAATATAATATGAATAAACGGAAGTTAGTAATCATTGGAAACGGGATGGTCGGCCATCGCTTTGCGGAAAAGCTGGTCGAATTCGGCGGAGCGGATAAATTCGAGATTACGATTCTCGGAGAAGAGCCGAGGCGCGCCTACGATCGCGTGCATCTTTCGGAATATTTTTCGAATCGATCGGTCGAAGACTTGTATTTATGCAAAGCCGATTGGTATCGGGCAAACGGAATACGGTTATTGCTTTCGGAACCGGCGATTTCCATTGATATCGTTCGTCGTTTAGTCACTACTTCTTCTGGAACTGAACTGCAATTCGACGAGCTCGTGTTCGCCACCGGATCCGCCCCATTTGTTCCCAACTTCGAAGGGATCGATAAGAAGGGTATTTTCGTTTATAGAACTATCGAAGACTTGGAAAGAATTCTCGAATACGGTAAGGGAATTAAAAGAGCCGCGGTTTTAGGCGGCGGATTACTCGGGTTAGAAGCGGCTAAAGCCCTGGTCGATATGGGAAAAGACACACATGTGGTCGAATTCGCAACCAGGCTAATGCCGCGACAATTGGATGAGGCTGCCTCCTCCATATTGAAGCAAAGAATCGAAGAACTCGGAGTTACGATCCATCTCGAAAAACAAACTGAAAAAGCGGCCGGCGAACCGGCGATTAAAGAATTGAAGTTTATAGACGGTAGCTCTCTTGAAATCGACATGCTAGTAGTTTCTGCCGGGATTCGCCCGAGAGACGAACTTGCTCGCAAGTCCGGAATCATTACAGGCGAACGAGGGGGTATCATCATCGACGATGAGTTGAGAGCGAACGTATACGGAGTTTATGCAATCGGTGAAGTGGCTTTACATCGGAATTTCATCTACGGATTAGTAGCTCCCGGATACGAAATGGCCGAAGCATTAGCGTATAATCTTTGCAGTCCTCACCATACTCCCAAATCTTATTCCGGTTCGGACCTTTCTACCAAGCTAAAATTGATCGGAGTGGATGTCGCTTCTTTCGGGGACGCCCTCGGTCAAGCGGAACATATTCCTATCGTTTTTAAAAACCCAAGAAGCGGTGTATATAAGAAACTTGTAATCTCTCTCGACGGGAAGCAGCTTCTGGGCGGAATCCTAGTCGGGGACGTAAAGGCTTACGGCAACCTTCTTTCTCTGTACTTAAACAGAATGGAATTACCCGAGGAACCCGAGACCTTAATCGTAGGCTCAGTATCCTCCGAGAATCTCTTCGGTGCGGATTCGCTTCCCGAAGAAGCGAAGATATGCTCCTGCAATAACGTTTCAAAAGGAGATATTTTACATGCGATTCGGGAGAAAAACTGCACCGATATAGCCTCCCTGAAAGAATGCTCGAAAGCCGGAACGGGCTGTGGAGGATGTATTCCTCAAGTCAATTCGATTCTTAAAACGGAACTAAAGGCGCAAGGTAAAGTCATTACGGAACATGTTTGCGAACATTTTAAATATTCTCGTCAGGAACTATTCCAAATCATTAAAGTAAAAGGCCTAAAATCATTTACGGACGTTATTAAGGAAGCAGGCAAAGGAAACGGTTGCGAAATATGTAAACCCGCAGTAGCCTCCATTCTTGCAAGTATATGGAATGAACCTATAATAAAGCATAGGGAAATCCAAGACACTAACGATAAGTATCTCGCGAATATCCAAAAGGGAGGAACCTACTCCATCGTCCCGAGAATTCCCGGTGGTGAAATCACGCCTGAAAAATTAATTCAAATAGGTGAAATCGCCAAGAAGTACGATCTCTATTGCAAAATAACCGGTGGACAAAGAATCGATTTACTCGGAGCCAAAATGGATCAACTTCCGGAGATCTGGAAGGACCTCGTCGAAAAAGGTTTTGAGAGCGGACATGCGTACGGCAAAGCAATGCGAACCGTAAAAAGTTGCGTCGGCTCAACTTGGTGCCGTTACGGCGTTCAGGACAGCACTGCGTTCGCCATAAGAATAGAAGAGCGATATCGAGGAATCCGCGCCCCGCATAAAATTAAGTCCGCCGTTTCAGGATGTATTCGTGAATGTGCGGAAGCTAGAGGCAAAGATTTCGGAGTCATAGCTACCGAGAAAGGTTGGAATCTATATGTGGGAGGAAACGGCGGAGTGAATCCGAAGCATGCAATTCTATTCGCCGAAGATTTAGACGAGGACACTTGCCTTCGTTACATCGATCGCTTTTTAATGTTTTATATCCGAACCGCGGATAAACTGATGCGAACTTCGACATGGCTTGAGCAGTTGGAAGGAGGAGTCGATTATTTAAAGGACGTCATTATCAACGATCGATTGGGGATAAATTCTCAACTCGAATCGGAGATGGACAGCCTAGTCGATACTTACGTCTGCGAATGGAAGGATGTGGTCGAGGATCAAGAAAAACAGAAAAAATTCAAACATTTTGTGAATAGCCAAAATTCGGATTCTTCCGTCAGGTTCGTCGAAGAGCGGGGACAAAAACGCCCGGTCAGTCATCGAAATTTGGATTTAACCGCGGTTAAGTAGGAGAGAACGATGAAAAGTACGATAGCGGAAAAGATTTGGTTTTTGGTAGCGCCAGCGTCGGAATTTCCCGAGGACGGTGGCACCTGTGCGAAGGTCGGCGATCAACAGATAGCTGTTTTCCATTTTAGTTCAAGGAACGAATGGTTTGCCTGCGATAACTCCTGCCCACATACGGGTGATATGGTACTGGCGAGAGGTTTGATCGGAGATTCGGCCGGAGAACCTAAAGTCGCATGTCCTTTACATAAACGTAATTTTTCTCTAAAAACAGGCGAGTGCTTAACCGGTGAAACTTACAAAGTAAGAACCTATCCGGTCATTATCGAGGAAGGATTAGTTTACATCGAAATCGATGCACGTATGACCGATGAACATAGAGCGGCGGATACATGAGCGCCCTTGGGTTCGAAACTCCTTTCGATGCCGGGAAAATCTTTCTCGTCGGTGCCGGCCCGGGGGATCCGGAACTTTTGACCGTTAAAGCGATTAAGATTC
The DNA here is from genome assembly GCF_000243715.2 of Leptospira broomii serovar Hurstbridge str. 5399. NCBI lineage: Bacteria > Pseudomonadati > Spirochaetota > Leptospiria > Leptospirales > Leptospiraceae > Leptospira > Leptospira broomii. The sequence goes on along the minus strand of NZ_AHMO02000007.1, from coordinate 355,349 downwards.
TTCGTAAGGCGCAGGTAGTTTTATACGATGATTTAGTATCACCGAAAGTCTTGCACGTTTGTAGGAAGAATACGGAATTAATCTATGTCGGTAAACGACTTGGGCTACATAGTTGCGTTCAAGATGAAATTAACGAAAAAATTGTCGAGGCAGCGCTACGTTATGATGTTGTGGTTCGCTTGAAAGGCGGAGATCCCTCCATATTCGGTCGAGTCGGAGAGGAGTATGCGTATCTGATTTCACGAGGATTTGAATGCGAAATCGTTGCAGGAATTACGACCGGGTCCGCTATCGCCGCACATCTAGGGTTTCCTTTAACTCATCGGGACTATGCGGGAGAGATCGTTTTTATGTCCGGACATAGAAAGGAAGGTCAAAACTCTACAGGGTTCCGTAATCTACTCTGCAAAGATAAAACTACAATCGTCTATATGGGATTAAACTCCCTCGGAACAATCGTGGATCAACTTTTAGACGCTGGAAATTCCAAATCGACGCCGGTCGCAATTATCGAAAATGCCACGCTACAATCGGAAAGGATTGTGACGGGAGACCTGGGCACTATTCTCGAAAAAGTGGAGAGCGAAGGAATACAATCCCCCGCTTTGATCGTCATAGGCGACGTGGTGCGCTTTTATCTTGAAATGAAGGAATTAAAGGAAAGAAATTTACTTAAGCCTATAATCGCCTAAAATAGAAGGCAAGTTAAATTAGTGTATAATTGAACTGAATAGATACGAACGGCGAGAAGTTTCCGTTACTCTAATACTCGTTATACCTTTTGTATAACACTTTTTAAAAGATTTGAGATTTCCGAACGGCAACTTCCACAACCGGTCCCTGCTCCGGTTCGCTTACCGATTCCGGATAAAGTGTGCTCACCGTCATAAATGGCTTCCAAGATATTTCCGTCTCCAACACCGTTGCAAGAGCAGACAACCTTTCCTAATAACGGTTTAGTAAATTCCCCTCCTAAGAAGAGTTTCTTCCTTTTTTCTCCCAGCTCAATATGCGAGGCAATCCATTCCTTAAATTTAAGGAATTCGGAAGTATCTCCTATCAAAATAGCGGCAACAAGACGGTCGTTTCTTATAATACATTTTTTATAGATTCGTTTCTTACGATCTATAAAGGTAATCTCTTCGAACTCGTCCTTATCCTCAGCCTTTATTTCGAAGGGAGTATTCGGCAGCCGCACCGAAACGAGTTCCAACCCCGACACTTTAAGCAGATAAGTATGTAGAGATCCTTCGTATTCATCGAAAGAATATCCGAAGATATGCTGTGCCGCTATTTTAGCCTGGTCCTCGACCGCCGATACGGTTCCGTAACTTTCATTTTCATGTTCGGCCATCTCACCGATCGAATAAATATCAAGATCGCTGGACCTTAGAAAAGAATCCACAACCACTCCGTTCCCGCAGGACAAACCGCTCTCTTTCGCGATTTCGGAATTCGGTTTAGTACCAATCGCATAAATTATTCCGTCAGGATTAAGAACTTTCCCATTAGTTAACTTTACTTTGGAAATCCTTTCGGTCCCTTCTAGTTTAGAAATTTCGGCGTCGAAAATAAGCTCTATTCCACGAGCCTCAATTTCTTCGCGTAAGAGTTCGCTTCCCATCAAATCCAATTTCTTCGACATCAATCTATTTGTTCTAACGACTAGCGTTACACGAATGCCTGCCGAAACTAGAACAGACGCTATTTCCAATCCAAGTAGACCGCCTCCTACGATCAGCGCCCAAGTTCCCGGTACGAAGTAATTGCGAATCCTATCCGCGTCGGACTTATTTCGAAGACTAAAAATGCCGGTCATCGTCGAGGGAACCAGCGACGATTTTATCGCAGAGCTACCTAGGGCTAATATTAGTTTATTATAAGAATGCAATTCACCGTTCGAATCCCGAACTTTCTTTCCTTCGATATAAATCTTAGTAACCGACGTGTTTGGAATCATATTCAGACCCCAGGAGAGAATTTCCTCCTGGTCGTTCGGGAGGAGTTCCTCGAATTCCTTTTCTCCCCCGATATAATCCGGCAATAGAACTCTATTATAAAACGGATCCGCCTCTCGACAAATTACGGTAATCTCATCCTGAGGAGCCATAGCTTTATAATGTTTTAAAAAGGCTAATGTAGCGCTCCCCCCTCCGACAATTAGGATCTTCTCCTTCGGTTTTTTATACGGAAGGACCTTAACGGCTGCAATTTTGAAACCGGGTTGCTTCGAATGCGGATCAAATGCCGGGCTAGTGAGATTATTGGATCGCGGTTGATCTGAGCCGCTTTTTTTGCCCCAATGCATGGGTAAAAATACGACACCGGGTTTGATAGACTTAGTCAGATTTGCTTTCGTTCTAACGGTTCCCCGGGAATTGATTACGTCGACTATCGTACCTTCCTTAATCCCGTACTTTAACGCATCGGAAGGATGTATTTCAAGGCTCGGTTCTCTTCTATGCTCGCGCAGTTTTCGTACTTTTCCGGTCCGGGTCATCGAATGCCACTGATCTCGGATTCTGCCCGTAGTCAAAATTAACGGATATTCAATATTCGGTTTTTCTGAATCATCTTCAAAACTAACCGCATGAATTTTCGCTTTTCCACCCGGTCTGTAGAAGATTTTATCCTCGAATAATCTAGGACTGCCTGAATATCCTTTCGTCGGATACGGCCATTGTGCGACCCGAAAGTTTCGAATTTCCTGGTAATCCAGTCCGGTAATATCGATCTTAGTTCCAGTTGTTAAACGACAATGCTCTAAAAAAATTTCCTCTTCGCTCTTGTAAGAAAAGAAAGACTCGAAACCCATCTTTTTAGCGAATTCGCGAATGATCCAGGAATCACCCATCGCCTCGCCGGGCGGTTCCATAAATTTGGGAAGATAGGAAATTCGACGATCAGAGCTAGTCATCGTACCTTCCTTTTCACCCCAGCCTGCTGCAGGCAACACTACATCAGCAAAAGGTACGGCTGCCGAATCCTTGGAAATATCTTGCACAACCACGAATTCGGCCGATCTGAGCGCGGACTCGACAGCCCTTGCATCAGGAAGACTTACCGTCGGATTTGTACAGACAATCCATACTGCCTTCATCTTTCCCGACTTTAAGCTATCGAACATTTCGACAGCGCTGAAACCCGGCTCCGCAGGAACGGAATCGACTCCCCAAAATTCCGCAACTTCCTTTCGATGGTCCGGATTGTTCAATTCGCGATGTGCCGGCAACAAATTGCATAATCCACCGACCTCTCTTCCTCCCATCGCGTTCGGTTGCCCCGTCAACGAAAACGGTCCCGATCCCGGTTTCCCTATCTTACCGGTAATTAAAGAAAGATTAATTAAAGCTAAATTTTTATTCACACCGACAACGCTTTGATTCAATCCCATTGCCCATAAGGATAAAAATCCTTTCGAGCGACCGATCGCCTCCGCAGTCTGGTATATAAGCTGAGGGGAGATTCCACAAATCTCCGAGACTTCCTCCAGACTTTTTTCAAAAACTTTATCTTTGAACTCGTCGAATCCTTCCGTATGATAAACGATAAATTCCAAATCGATCCAATTATTCTCTATTAAGATTCTTGCAATTGAATGAAACAAGTAGATATCAGTCCCCGGATGAATCTGCAAATGGATATCCGCGCTCTCGCAAGTTTCGGTTCTTCTAGGATCAATTACTATGACCTTTATGCTTGCATCGCTCTTCTTTCTGGCTTCGATTCTTCTAAAAACAACCGGATGGCACCAGGCCGGATTGGCTCCCGCAATTAAAAAACAATCGGCCGATTCTATATCTTCGTAACTAACCGGGACGCTATCCTCTCCGAACGCCATCTTATAACCGGAGACTGCGGAACTCATACACAATCTCGAGTTAGTATCGATATTATTCGTTCCTATAAACCCCTTTGTTAATTTATTTATAATATAATATTCTTCTGTGAGCAGTTGCCCGGATACATAAAAGCCCACCGAATCCGGGCCGAATTCCTTTATATATTTTTTGAACTCGGCGGCGACTTTGTTCAAGGCAGAGTTCCAAGTCGTTCTTTCTAAAGGAGAAAAGCGATCCGCACGAACCATCGGGAAAAGCAATCGATCCGTTCGATCCATCGCCGAATAATGCAGATTCATCCCTTTAGAACAAAGCTCGCCCCGATTCGTGGGATGATCCGGATCTCCTTGAACCGTAAAATCCATCGGACCGGATTTACGAACAAGTACTCCGCAACCAACCCCACAATACGAACAGGTGGTCTGGTATGAATCCTGAATTTGCATACATATACAATTATGCAAATATCACGCCAATCTATTTGAAAATGCTCGATTCTACTGAGAAACTAGGCCCGGATCAAAAATTTTTGATCCTCTATTGAAAGTACAACACCGATTTTTCCTACATATCAAACGATTTGTATAAATTTCATACAATCAAGTTATTCAAGAATTATATAATCTCGAATAAAATAAGCGAATGCCCAATTTCTCTCAAATCACTTGAGCTAATCTTGGGGATTTACGTTGATTTTTGGAACATTCTTCCTAATAAAAAAACTATAGTCATCATTAATTTTTTTCAGACGAATTGGCACTAATCCTGCTTCCAAATTCACAGAAATCTTTTTTTGTCGAAAAAGACCTTTATCGGATCCAGGCATTTCTAAAATTCAGACAGGTTCCGATCACAGTCGCTTTTCAATATCGGTCGACGGAGTTTTAGATTGCAATATGTCGATTTAAGTATAGAGCTGGAGGTTGCATTTTCCTTTCTAAACGGAATGAATAAGCGAAATTCCTCGTTTGAAAAAAACAAAACATGAAAGAAAAAAGCGACTATGAGATTCTGTACTACTTTTATCTCCACTCCGATTTGATCGAAGAGGCATGGACGGAGTATAAGTCGAATCCAAGTCCGCTGAGAGCGTTAAATTTAAATAGCTGGATATTAACTTCATTCAATATCTACGATGATATATCAAGGATGCTGCCGGCAGTTTTAAGTAGATCGAAACCGCAAAATCCCTCCTCCGAAGAGAACGAATCCGCCTACGAACTGAAACGAATTAAATTATCAATTCAGATGAATCCCTTACTTTTATCGATACGCAACAGGAGTTTTTATAGCAAGCAAGGCAACAAAAAGGCTGGCGGTCAAAACGGCCGTTACTTTTGGGAACTGCAAAAAGAATTAACCGCAAACGGTAAAGGAACTTCCATAAACTTGTTAGAGGAATCTGCGAAAGAGGTAATTCGATTCAATAACGAACTTGAGCTGGATTTGATAGAATATTACGGATTCAATTATAGAAAGAAATTGAACATCGACGCAATCTTAAAATGATCCGACCTAATGTGAATCCATGTCGCTTATCATTCTACCATTTCCCTCCAAAGAGTAAAAGCCTTGTTAAAGTAAATCCGACTTAGACAGACGCTACGCAACCGAGTCATGATGACTAGCCTGGATTAGATAATGAAGCATTTCTTTTCTCAATTCGTTGTAGGACGGGTCCTCTAATATCGACTCCCTATCCCTTTTTCGAGGGAAGCGGACGTCCAAAATTCTATCGATCGTCGCCTTAGGCCCGTTAGACATTAAAATAATTCTATCCGACAGATAAAGCGCCTCATCGATATCGTGAGTAATCATAATCACGGTCTTGCGGAATTGTTCCCAAACCGAACTTAGCTCGTCCTGCATTTTTCCTCTAGTCAACGCATCCAGAGCTCCGAACGGTTCATCCAATAAAAGGACCTTGGGATTTGTAGCAAAAGCTCTAGCAATCCCGACCCTTTGCTTCATACCGCCGGAAATTTCCGACGGCTTCTTCTTAGAGTGCGCGGATAGATTGACCATTTCAACGAATTTCAGAGTCTCAGCTTTTCTGAATCCCTTATCACGCTCCGGATATACGCTATCCACCGCTACTCTCACATTCTCTTCGACGGTTAACCAAGGAAGTAAAGAGTGCGATTGGAAGACCACTGCTCGATCTAAGCCAGGTTTCGTAACGGTAACCCCGTCAACGGCTACCTTCCCTGAAGTCGGAGTTATCAAACCGGCGACTAAATTCAATAGAGTGGATTTACCGCATCCCGAATGGCCTATTATGCTTACGAATTCCCCTTGCCCGATATTCAGATCTATCCCGGCTAACGCATAATAACGATCCTTTCCCGATCCGAAAATTTGATGTACGTTATTAATCTGAACAAAATTTGTACTTTCCGATTTTTCCATAAAAATACCCTCTTAGAATTTTTGCCGAATTATCAAACTTCGGACTTACTTCCGAAAAATTTTCCCACGAACCCCATCCCTCGATCCAAAAGCAACCCTACGAGTCCTACAAAAACGAGAGCCACAAGCAAGTCGCTTAATCTTGAGCTGTTCCAAGAATCCCATATAAAGAACCCGATTCCTACTCCTCCGGTCAGCATTTCTGCCGCAACGATCGCAAGCCAAGCCATACCGATCGAAATTCGCAATCCCGTAAAAATATACGGGGCCGCCGCAGGAAGTAAAATTTTATAAAAATATCGCATTCCATTAATTTGATATACTTTCGAGATATTCTCATAATCCTTCGGAATACGCATAATCCCTACCGAAGTATTGATTATAATCGGCCAAAGTGAAGTGATAAAGATAACGAAAATCGCGGAGGGCCCGGCCTTATTGAAGGCCGCCAAGGAAATCGGAAGCCAGCCCAAAGGCGGAATCGTTCTTAAGACTTGAAAAATCGGATCTACCGCCTTAAAGGCTAAATTAGATTTACCTATTAGGATACCCAGAATTACTCCGACGAAAGACGCACATGAATAACCGATACCTACCCTTTGCAACGAAGAAAGTAATTGCCAGCCGATCCCTTTATCGTTTGCCCCGTTATCGAACCAAGGATGAAGTATAAGATCTTTGGACTCTACTATTGTTTGAATCGGACCGGGAAGCGTAACACCCTGCATCCCGGAATAAAACTGCCAGAGAATCCCGAAAATCAATAAAGCAAAGCCAGGCAAGAGAATCGACAGAATCGCATTCTTTCTCGAAGCTATGCGTTCCGGATCGACCGCGGATCCGAATTCAAGGTTCGGATTTATCTTAACCGTAGTTTCTAAAACAGATGAAGCTACCGGAACGGATTTCATTTCGATCGTATTCATTTCCTTTTCCTTCCTTTGAGCGCCGTTTCTATGACGAAATCCAGACGCCTCATTTCTTACCGTGGGATGTTTTCTTCCCGTCTATATTCTTAATTGTTAATTTACTTAAATAGCCTTCCGGATCATTAGGATCGAATTTAACGCCGTCAAAGAAAGTTTCGATTCCTCGCGAATCGCTTTTAGGAATCGCCTTTTTCTGTCCGATTGCTAAGGCGCATTCTTTCCAGATATCGGCGCGATTTACTTGGTTTACGACTTTGTCATAATCAACCCCGTTGGGCAGAAATCCCCATCGCCTTGTTTCCGCTAAGAACCATTTGTCGTGGCTTTTATAAGGAAAACCGGCATTACTGCTCCAATATTTCATCTTGGGAATTTTATTGCTCATGTCCCGGCCGTCCCCGTAAATAAACTCTCCTTTCAACCTCGGAAGAATGTCGCTCTCCGGAACATTGATCCAATTTTTCTGAGAAAGGATTTTGGCCATCTCCTTAACATTCTCGTTCTTTTCCGCCCACATTTGAGCTTCCATAATGGCCTTTAAGATCGCCTTCGCCGAATTCGGATTTTTATCCACCCAATCCTTGCGCATCGAAAAAGATTTCTCAGGATGATCTTTCCAGATTTCTTGAGTCATGAGCGCCGTGTATCCTATCTTCTGATTGAGAAGCTGTTGGTTCCAGGGTTCACCCACACAAAAAGCATCCATGGTTTCAACTTTCATATTTGCTACCATCTGCGGTGGAGGAACGACGATCGTAGTTACGTCTAAGTCCGGATCAATTCCGCCAGCGGCAAGCCAGTAGCGTAGCCAATAATTATGGGTCCCCGTTGGAAATGTCATTGCAACGGTCAACGGCTTCCCGTCCGTTTTCGCCCTTAATGCTATAGCTTTGAGCGGGGAACTGTCTATCGACAGACCGATATCTTTGTATTTCATAGCTGCGGAAATCCCTTGGTTATTCAAATTCAGGCGAGCTAAAATGTACATCGGAACCGGTTTATTTCCTTTCGTGTTAATTCCTAACGTCAATGCATAAGGCATCGGAGTAAGTATATGGGCGCCATCAATGCCGCCATTTTCGGAACCAAGCTCAAGATTATCGCGGGTCGTTCCCCAAGAAGCTTGCTTAACAACCTCTACATCGTTCATTCCATATTTCTTGAAAAATCCTTTTTCGGCCGCTATAACTAACGGAGCGGAATCCATTAAGGCGATATAGCCTATCTTTGCTTTCGTAGTTTCTAACTTTCCTTCCGCAAATACTCCGGAAATGTCGAGGGAATACGCAAGTATTCCGATCAAGAGTGCTACATATTCGATTCTTCTTCGCATTGTTGTTCAATACTCCTTTAATTTCTGAGACATTCCGCCGCGAGTTTACAATCTCCGGTGCGAAAGGATATAATTATAATTTAATAATATACTTTAATCCCCGTAGAGTCGTCCGGGCCATCTCATCTCCTTATAAGCAATTTTTATACCAATATTATTTTAATATTAAAATTTTAGCGATTTATACGAATATTTTTAAAAAATAACAAGCGATTGAGTCATTAAACAGCACAAATAGCTTTATATGCCTGTATTCTATGCAAAATATATCCTTTGATATGAGCGAAATGAAGACCGTATAGAAAATGACTGCTTATTTAGCGTACTTAATATCCAATATATAGACAAATTCTAGAATGGAAGAAGTCGGAGCAATAGCCCCAAAAAGCTAATTCTTTTCCCAGAGGCCAATTCGATAATTATTATTCTATTGGCATGATTATTGCTTGAATGGGGATTAAGCAATAAGGAACGCCGAATGAAACAATTTATAGCACCTAGTCGGAGCTTTAACATCGCGAGAAGCTCCAAGATACAAGCATATATGAAAGGCCGAAAAGAAGTAACTCGCAAGCTTAGCAGCCTTAAGGGGTTTATTTCCAGTTTTAACATCTCTGAGTTAATTATGATTTTATTAATTAGTTTAATTAGCTCGAGGCTGAATGCACAAACTTTAGAGAGTCCCGCTCCAAAAAACGACCCAGTTGTTCCGCAATCTCAAGGACAACCGGAACCTCCTAAATCCGACCCGCCAAAAACGGAAGCTCCGGATCCTAAAAAAAAGCCCGAGGAGGTCAAATATGCAACCCCCTTGAAGGGAGACATTCCTCTCGAGTACTTAAGAACTCTCCTAATTACACCGGAGCAAATGAAAGACACCCAGAAATCCAATTTGTTTTGGCTAGACAATCTTAAAATGGGATTTTCAGCCAGGCCAAGATACGAATCTAGGGAAAACTCGACTTTTAATAAACGAATGGACGACTATACTTCGTTCGTGGGCCAGAATACGCAGATTTGGTTTTTACTCGACCCTTCTCCGTATTTCTCGGTAAAAATTACGATGCAGGACACGAGACTCTGGGGAGGAAGCCAAGGTGCACAAAACGCAGGAAACTGGTCTTACGCGCTTACGACCGGATCCGGAGCGACTTTGACTCCCGGAACTACGGCAAGTACTAATGTCCGCAGCAATACGGATATTAGAGAGGCCTTTATCGTTTTAAAGAAATCCGAGAAACTACCTATTTCAATTTTTATCGGACGACAAGTCTTCGCATTCGGAGATCTTAAAATCGTCGGCCCGTTAAACTGGTTGAACACCGGGTTTTCCTTCGACGGCGTGCGTTTTGTTCATGATTCGAAATGGTTTCGTTCCCATGTTTTCGGAACTATCTTATCCGATCAATACAATGCTCCCTACGGATTAACCACGAGTAACGGGCAGGCGAAAGGAACCATCGATGAGGCGTATTTCACTGGAATGTATAATACTATCAAAGGCGGCGACATAGCGCATCTCGATTTATACGCATTAGAAGTCTCTAAAAAATGGATCTCTAATCCTAGTCCTACGGACTTCGATAGCAGATTGAAACAACGAGACAACTTGCTGACTACGGGGTTTCGATTAACCAATAGAACGAATATGAATAACTTACCGGCCGGTAAAATATGGGATTGGACGATTGAATCGGCCTGGCAATCCGGATACACAGGTGACCGGGTCAAAGCGGATTGGGACATTTTAAATCTCCAAACCGCCTCGGGTAAGAATATATACACACAACGAGTCCAGTACGATACCCATTTTCTATCGCTCGATACCGGTTGGAAAGTGTTAGATAATGTTCGACTTGGCGCGGGTTATATCTTCGGATCCGGGGATCCGAATCGGTCCGATGCGAAAGTGGGAACGTGGCAAACTCTATTTCCTCAAGTTGCCGGCTCTTTCCCGAATTGGAATACCATGAACGGGCAATCGCTTTTGGCAGGATTTCAGAATACAAAATCGTATTCAGCCAGGATGAATATCAAAACGGAATCTTATGGAACGTTTATTTTCGCATTTTACGATACGTTAAAAGCTACGCCGCAAGACGCGTGGTATAATGTGGCGGGAGTTCCGAACACTGGAAACAGCACGGAAAACTTTTCGAACAACAAATTCACGATTGATAACGCTAGACTCGGAAAACATTTATTCTATCAATACGATTTTACTTGGATTTACAATTATTCAGAATATATCTCGATTTGGTCCGGATTTTCATTAGTAAGAGCCCAAGATGCAATAAGAAATGCGAGAGACAATCCTTACGCCCCTAATCCTCTGGATCGTACTACATTCGAACCCAATTCCAAATTCTTTTATCTGATGGTCTCGGTTTCGTTGTAAATAAGGAATTTTATAAAAATATTACAATTTTATAAAATATATGATCAAGATCCCCTTTCAAATCCTTCTTTAAACTCTTTAAAGAAGGATAAAGATTTTTTAGCCAAAGCAAGTTCCGTTTTCAAATTGGCGGATTCCCATTTTAAGGAATTTGCCTCCTCCTTCAACAAAGTGGTTTCTCCGAGTTGTTCCATTATTTGCGATCTCAGCCAGCTGATCCGATTCTTTTGAAGTTTTACTTTCGCCAGTAGCCTTAATATAAAAATGCTATTCTTTAATGCTCTAGATGTCTTTCTTAGTTTAGTGGAAGCGAGAGTTTTGTCGCGAAGCGTTAATACTCTTTTCAAAGATTGAACCTGAGAAACGTTACCTAAATTCTCTTCAAAATACTCAATACTGTACCACTTTGAAAAATACATAATCTTAATATATCGGACCAATCTCCGTAACCCTCACATTTCAAAACGTTCGAAATATCCCAAATTTTTACTTTATAAAACTTAAATCCTTTATCGAAAGACCTTCAATTCTCTCAAAGAACCTCTCTTTTAAGGTTGATCTTAAATCCATCACCCACTAATATCCAAAGTGAGATATATTGCTTCGCGTAAACCTTAATAACATTTTAACAATATTCAAGTAACTATTTTATCAAAATGTCAAAAAAATTGAAAAAGACAAACACTATAGGAAATCGGTTACAAATAGCTTTTAAAGAACTCGAAATTTCCAGAGAAGAAGGCGCTGAAACTATCGGCACCTCTTTGGCGACCATAAATAGATATTTATGTGACCAAGAGACAATTCCGGAATTCAGAATGGATCTACTCTTAATTAAGAAAGGTGTTTCAAAAGTATTCGTATTTAAGAATAAGGGAATACCGAAAGCAACCTGGGAAGAAAGGCTCAATTTTATGGAAAAAGAAAAGGCCTTAATTAACGAAATTCGGCATAATGCCACCTTAAAGGAGTTAATTTCGAAATTATCAAAACTTTCCGACGAGAACTTGAAATTCGTTAGCGTATTATTATCCAAATTGAAATCCTAGGAGAAATCGCTTTTAGCTTATAAAAAGATCCGTTACTTTTTGCGAGTACTGCTTAACATGATTGGATATAGCCCCTTCTTTTGAATACGCGGACTCCAACAACATTTCTGCTTGTAAAGCGTATACCTCTTCCCTTCTCTCAGTCTCAAACTGATCGCAAATTTCCGCAAAGGTTTTCGGATCGATTTTTTTCAATAAGAATCGATTCAAGGAGACGATTACGGAAGAGAATCTAGGGTTTCGCAAACCGTTTTTAAAATCGGAAAGTTCTATATTAAATAATCTAAAATTAGTTATCGAAATCCAAGCAATCCATAGGAACGCCAACGTTCCGAGAACAACCGCCGAAACTTCGGAATTCCCCGACAAAGATAGTAGAATTGCTAAAAAAGAAGAAATAAGTCCGCAGCAAATCGTCGCTGCAAAGAGATAAACGGAATGAAGCCTTACGAAATAGTTCCCTATGAAGATATTTCGAATCAGTATTGCAAGGCATACAAAGACTGAGCCATAGATGTAAGCGCAGGCAGAGTAATATAGAGGACCCGGTTTAAAAATTCTAAGCGATCCTTCCATTTGATACGAACCGACTAACCCTCTGAACGAATACCAAGAGAAGACTACTATAGCTAGGGCATGAATTAGAGTTAATAATGCTGGTGGAGATACCGGCGAATCCGGTCTGAAATAGTTGAAAATTATATATGTTAATAAAATTGGAATAAAGAGAATCGGAATGGAAATTAGATTTGTGAGATAGGATCGAAAGGTGAACGAAAGCGAAAAGTCGCTTAAAGAATAAAGAATACACGACGCGGACATTAGAAGCGCGATAAGTGAAAAAGATAGGCTCAAATAATTTCGTTCCGAACCACGATAAAAATGCACCGCCGATAGAGATGAAAGGACAAATGTTGCGATTGTCAAAATCAGCTCCAAGTCATTTTTGCGAATAAAGGTACAAATAATCTTGAGCCGGCGCACAGGATATGGTCGTTTTTTAAGTTGCAGAATCGAATTAGAATTGTTCTAATCATCAAAGTGCTCGAAATTGCCGTATATTTCTTCACATAGCTGCATAAATCATTAAATTTTGACAACCTTTTATATAAATTATTTATATGATAAAATCATCAGGAGAGCGGGTAAAATTCGTCCGGACAGAGGGTCGAATCGCGGAAATCAATCAGAAAGATTTTGCCGATGAGATTAAAATCACTCAAGCGATGCTGAGCTTAATCGAATCGAATAAGCAACCCCTGTCTTATGCTATCGCGCTTAAGATCGAAAAGGCGACCGGATATAGGGCCGAATGGCTGATCGATGGGGCTAGGCCTGAAAAACTATCTAAAAATTTGCAGGAAGTAAGAACGCCGAAGGATCAGGAAGAACTTCTAAGATTAATTTCCAAAACGAACGCCAGCGATTACGTCGTACTTCTACTTTCAAAGCTTTCTGCCGCCGATCGGGAAGTTGTTTTTAAACTCATTGAATCGTTAGCTAACAAAAGAAAGACTTAAAATCATTTAAAATAACGGCCAAATTGCTTCACATTCTAGATTTTTCATCGCCTTCAAGCGACGTTTTTGCAAATAATTCATTATTAAACTCGATTAATGAACTTGCGATCCGAGATCTGACATCCAATAATTTCTTATTATAATCGCTCGGATCGGCCAAATGGTATACAAGTAGGGAAACGGGCAAACTTATACGAACCGAAAATGAAATCTTTTGCCTCGATAATAATCTGTCCTTTATTTCAAACGCATCGTATTGCAATGTAGCGATCGCCCAAAGGAAGAAAGATATAATGATTCCGATCGATATCAGAAGTGCATGAAAAATCTGAATCAACGGTAAAAAATAAATGAAAATTAGTATGAAAAGCAAAGAAACGGCGATGCCGCTTAGTAAACCTGACTAGAGAGTTCGTTCGACTCTTTTACTCCTAATCCGAATACACTCGATGTAACCCCTACCCGCGCGGGATTAATCAGCCCGTACGCTATTTCAAAATCCTTCGTGATGCAGTAATTTGCAACAACCGCCGCAATCATTTGATGGAGATCAAAGACATTCGAATCGTTTTTTCGTACAATCGATAAATGAACATGCTATTCGATCCCAAAGCAAGTATTTGGACGTTTTCTTTTCGACCTTTTTTTCTAGGGACTGGACTTCACGCGATGTTCGCCATTTTGGTTTGGATAATATTCCAATTTTATAGTTATTCACCGCCGTACACGACCGTAAGCATCCAATTTCATATGTACGAGATGGTTTTCGGTTTTGCTCGCGCCGCAATTCTTGGCTTTATTTTTACCGCAGCTCAGAATTGGACGAGAACCGTACTGTTAAAGGAAAAAAGTTTAATCCTTCTATTTATGCTCTGGCTCGTCGGAAGATTCGGATTTCTCTCGAATTCATATTTTTCCACGATCGCATTCTCGGTAGACCTGCTTTGCGATATAGTAGCCCTTTACTACCTATTGCCTGCCCTTCTAAAACAGGGGCAGGAACACAATCGGATCGTTGCGTTTATCTTTGGAGTTTTTTGCTTGATTCACGCATCGGCAGTTTTCGCCATCCTAAACGTAATCCATTCCTATTTGAGTCTGCATTTAATACATATTTCCATTTTTGTAATACTATTCATTATCATTTTAATCGCGGGAAGAATTATCCCTTTTTTCACGTCCGTAGCAATTCAGGGCGCCTTTCCTCAAAAATTCCCGAGGTTAGAGCAGACGCTTCAATATTTTGGCTTACTATTGTTATGCGAGGAATTCCTTGTGTTTTGGTTTCCTAATTGGCTTCCACTATCCGGAGGATTTTGTTTTATCTACGCCGTATTGAACGCTGCTCGTTGGTTATATTGGAAACCGTGGAGATCGATATCGACTCCGATTCTATTCATTTTGCATTTAGGCTACTTTTGGATTGTTACAGGACTTTTAATGTACGCATCCTCGCGTTTCGGATTCGTTTCAAGCTCCCCTGCATACCACGTTCTCACGACCGGGGGAATCGGAGTGTTCATATATGGAATGATCACGCGAGTCTCTCTCGGACATACCGGCCGACCGATTCGAGCATCTAAGCTCACGATCCTGGGATATATATTCATAAATTTAACGGTGCTATCTCGGGGATTTTTACCGATATTCGGTCGCAATCAAGAAGCATACATTTTATCCGCTTTATTTTGGATTCTTTCATTCTTGCTATTTTCTTTACAATATACTAATATTTTAATTCAACCTAGGGTAGATGCAAAACCGATGCACCCTAACTAGTTTTCCGTTGATTCTCCGAAGAAAGCGCAATTCATCGGGCTAGTTTTTGAATTTCATATGAAAATTTATCCGGGTTAAACGCAAGAATTTACCGAAGCGTCGAGTAGATTGATTTGAATTATCCAATAGATCTCATTCGCCATTTTGGAAGAATATCCGATCTAAACTTTAGCAAAAATACCGTTCATTTTCAGTTTCTTTCGAATTGAAAACCCGTTTAAAAAAGAATCGAGGGAAATACTATGAAATTTTGAGGTTTTATTCTTGATTTGCATCAATGTTAATAGGAAGTTCTTAAGATGTTTTTAAACACTCACTCTAGCTAAATGGTTTTTTAACATTCGATATGCAACCTTTAACCGAAATCAAATCCCTTAGCCCTAATCATTGGAAGACGATTCGTCAAGAGTATCCTGCCCAGCTCGAATCGTTAGAGATTAAAAGGAAATATAAAAAAGGCGAATTAATCTTTAGCGAGAAAGATCTCTATCGCGGATTTTTTACAGTTTCATCAGGTATTTTTAAAGTGTATTGCCTAAACTCCGATGGGCGAGAGGCAATTCTTCGGATCTTCGCAGCCGGCGAGGTGATAGCTGCCCATCCTATATTTTATATGACGGAAACTTGCAATTACCCTGCATTTTGCGAAGCATTGCAGGACGGCGAATTGCTATATTACCCAAAAGACGAATTTACCTCCTTTTTATTGCAAAATACCCGAGCGCTATTCCTGTTCTCCGCCCTAACCGTCGAACATTTGAATTATTTTAGAAAGAAGATGATGGAGAACCTTTTTTTATCGGTGAAGGATAGGATACTCAGTTTCTTACGCGAATCCGGTGCCGAAGACGAATACGTCTCGCTTCCGATCACTAAACAGCAACTTGCGCTATTATTAGGAACAACCCCCGAGTCGATAAGCAGAGCCTTCCGCTCTCTCCTAGAAGATTGTCTTTTGGAGGAAAAAGGAGATTCCTATCGTGTTAAACGAATAATATTATCTCAAAATTAAGTCCGGTAACTCCGGCCCTTATTCAAAAGGTTTTAATGCTAGTGCTCTTCCCTTTTAATGAGAAAAACGAAGGAAGACCGTTTCCGGTCGTCCTTCGTCTCCCATGCGAAAAGCTTATCGAGTAAGGATCTCTAGCCCGTTTCCGTGGGCCCAAACTCCGTCCAAAACTCGCCCTCCTTCTTTTACGGTATAGATGATGGGACTGTTATCTCCCCAGTCTGCATTAACAGTGTCACCGTCTAACATTGCCGTACCTTCTAATCGAATACCTACGGACCAAACCACATCATAGCTTCCTATATCGTTTTTCTTAAAAACGACCGTTCCTTTGTATCTGGTTCCGTTCGGGTTTATGCCGTTCGCTTTGTAAGTTCCGCTTAGATCGAGTTGAGGATCTGCTTTCATTACGCTTACCGATGTCACTAAAGCAATGACCGCAAGGATTGCTAACATTCTTCGTGCATTCATAAACATAGTACTCACCTCCATCGGCGATGCTAAAGGATACTATACCTCGTAGTAAAATTAACAATAGAGAAATTTCAAAATCATAAAATTATTTCGTTTTTATAACGTAATAATTACATTTTAATTACAATATTCTATGAGTTTTGCTCTCATTTGAAAAAGGAAATCCCCTGCCCTACCGAAAATTGCACTTCCTACGATAAACTCGCAATTCAAGAACGATACTCTGCGGTGCATTTGATTGAATACTTCTAACAGGCCCCGGACTATAATAGCGAAATGAGGTTACCTATCGCAACTTTACTCAAAAATTTATCTTTCGAATCGCTGGAGACCTTACATAAGCTCAGCGCTCCGATTGGAATATTAATCAGTAATCCTTAATGTTTAAAACGATAATAATTTATTGATAACAGATGGATATCTTCGTTTTTCCGCCTCGTCGAAATAAATCGCTTTGCTCATGCTTAAAAAATAGGCACTGAAATTCTAATCGTTTAAAAAATTAGGGAGGAATCTATACGCAGATTTTCAGTCAATTCTTCGTCAATTGAACTGTAGATCGAAACTACTCGTGAGGTCGAAATCCGATGAACTACGAAGAAAAGTCCATTAGAAACCTGGAATTTATTTTAGACCAACATCAGAAATTGCAGGTAATAAAGCAGCATCTTTTGGATCAGAGAATGTTCGTAAAAACTCCTCCTTTTACCCAGGAAGTCAGAATAATAAAAGTGTTGGAAGGCGGAAATCGACTAGTCTTAACTGTGCCGGAGACGTTTAACCCCCATCAAGGAAATCGAATTGCTTTCTTCCGAATGTTGGCGGCTTACATAGAAATAAATTGCATATTCGTAGAGCAACTAAACAACGGAAATTGTATATTCAAACTAGAGAGTTTATGTATAGCGAAAAAAGGGCGAAATCTTGAACGCCTTCCCATGCCTATGGAGATTGCCTACGTCACCAATATCCTTTGTCATAGATCGATTATCGATAAAACTAAGTTCGCGTTACCGAATATCGTATTTGAAAGTTTCGAGAAGTATAAAAGAATTCTCCAAAATACGAACCTCGGGGACGTAGTTATAGATATTTTTAGGGGAGGACAAAATAACAAATTCGAAGCGGTAAAGAAGAATCAAAAACCCTTATTCATTGCAGACACTTCCAATCCTAATTGTTTTCGCTCCGAATACATTTCTCTTAACGTTTGCGGGCCGAATACCGACACCGATATTCTATCAAAAATTCGTGAATATAGAGTAAACGGCGTTCTTTCGGAAATAATCGTTCCGATTCTTTATCCGAATGATAACGGAATCCCCGTCTCAATCGGATTTATACAGATGCGCAGCAAATCGATCCAGTATACTCCCGATGATCTTTCGAATATAGAATCATTGTCTCAAGAGATTACCAATTTAATTTTAAGCGCTAATTCGACAAAAATTACCACCCACTTTAAAATTATGGATATCTCCAATTCAGGTATGCGCTTAAGAATCGACGACCCGGCTATCTCCGAAAAACTTTCGAAAAGAAAAGAACTACAGTTTGATATAGTTTTTCGCGGGCAGGCAGGTATTCCGATAACAGGCGCTGTTAGATGGACAGCCTTCGAAAAACCTAGTACTTTATATTTAGGTCTTGAATTCCAGCTTGAAAGCGGGCAGGACCTGAACAGGAAAAGATTGGAATCTAACTTAATCGCGCTTCGAAAAGAGTATTTAAAAATATTAAATAAGCGTGTTTCGTAGTAGTCGGAATCGGATCATTGTTGCTTCGGCTCAAGCTGCGAATACGCGGGAGAACGCCGATCGATATTCCCGGAGGAATTCTTTGATCGAATACCTCCAATGTTCCGTCTCCTTCTACCAAAGCCTCGCCTAAGTTATATCGGTTTATATATATATATCGGACTTTCCTACGCATAAATCGTAAACTCACATTCATTTTCTAACCTTCCTATCGAAAGCCGGAATCATTTTGAATTTCACTTGCGCACTGACACATTTCCGTTTCATCCTCTTGCGGAAATTCTGTAACCTACTATATATGATGCGCTTTACGGATAGCGAGCAATCGGGAAGCAAATCGGTTAAGTAGTTAAATTCCGACGAAAAAATGAAAAATTAGAAACTTACGCCTGTTAAATGAAATCAGTTGAAATCATTTGTTTAGGAATCTTTTACAAACTATAAATAAGACTTCTAACTACTTTAGCCTATATTCGATTTGGAGGATTCATTTATGGACAGCACATTCCAATTTTTCGTTCAAATTATCGGATTCATTTTCTCGATAGTTGCTCTGCTGTATTTAAAGAGACTATTTTCCTCAAAGCATCTTCATGATGAAAACGAGAAACCTGAAGGATTCTAACCTTCAGACGACGGACCCTTTCGGACAAAGGCGATATCCAAAATAAATGCCGCGCTGCCCCACTCGGTTAGAATTATTCAAAATACGATCCAGCATCGCTTTGAAACTCTTACAGCTTCCCGCTTTTAAGTTTGCCCTTCGAACAACATAAAAATGGCAGATATAGCATAATTCCATAATTTGGATAGCATGCAAACTATCGAGAAAAATAATAGAATATGTATTTTGGAAATAAATTTCTTTTGATAAAAAGGAATTTCAAGATATCATTCAACTATAATCGATATCGATTGCTTCAAAGAGCAATGGAACGAATGATTGAAACCTTTACAAGCCGATCAATACCACATTTCGAGGACTGCAATACTGACATGAAATATAAACGCGAACGTGAACGACTAATTTCGAAAGAGCTGTCGGAGCTTTCCACAACGCTCATTTGCGACGATCTATCAATATCCGGATTAGTCGCGAACATCTCTGAGATTGGAATGGGAATTTTAGTGCAGGATAACTCGAAAGAGCCGCCTCCCGTCGGATCATCGGTCTCTGGCAAAATAACCGGAGAGGTATTCGGCGAGCTAGATTTTGAAGGGGTTATCGTCAGAAATGAAAGATCCAACGATTCCGATTCGATTAATTATATTATTGGAATTAAATTCACGTCCGAAATTTCCTTACCTGATCGAGTCATCGCTTTAAGTTTAACGATAGACGAATAAGAATATGATAAAGAACTTTTAAAGCCGATTGATTAGCTAAAGATTCTAAATAGTCGGCTTTAAATTTTATAAAGTTAATTCTAAAATTGCTAATATATGAATTTTCCGTTCCGAGGAAAAACCCGGATTGAATCGCGCTCGCTTTGGAAAAACAAAGGTCAATTTTACCGTATTATTAGAACGCGTTGCTTTCACCTTGTTTGAACGGTTTGAGTAACTTCGAGACCACAAAATTAACGTAATTCGAATTTTTATCTACTGACTACCGGTAAAATAGCGTTGACCGATTGTTTATAGTATTACATAGATTAGGTGTACTGTAGGAACTTTATATCGAGCGATGCGGCCTCAGGGTCTTAATATTGTAAGAACTATCCATCATTGCATCAATATATTCTAACAAGCGAATGCCAAAAAGGCAATTTCGGGAAACTTTCTTAAATCCCGTTCGCGAATAGGTTAGCGGAAAATTGGAAGAAGACATTAAATATGCTTTGGAATTAGTGGAAGAGATTAAGAGAATTCACCTGCAAAACGAAGATGTAATTCCTTATTCCGATACTTTCATTCGGGAAGCAAGCGCACTAATCTATCAAGATGCTTCTAAAGTACGGAAAATCCTAGAAATTCTGCGTGAAGCGAAGTATATTTTTATAATCAAAGTCGTTTTACCGGATCCTCATACTGGAATTAGAAATCAAGATATGGGCGTGGATGCCTACATTTATGCGGATTCTAAGATAGTGGGCGAAATTAGGTCGTATGCGGAAAAAAAAATTAGAGCAAATATACGAAGCAACATTTTTCAAAAAGAAATCGCCGTTTTTAATTACGAGGGAATTGTTTCCGAAAATTAGAGAACATAATAATACCCTTTTGGGACGATACGTAAATGTCACAGTCATGCTCCAAGAATTCCAAAGAGTTCTCAATTCATTCCCCTTTGACTATGAAGATACTCGTCGGAAAGAGATTCTTACTAGTATTATCGAAAGAGTCGAAGTAAAAGAACCTACGGAAATTGACATTCCCGATCGCATTAGCACGGCAGAATATTCCGAATTTCCTAGCGACGATCACATTCTGGAGAGAATGACGTCCGTCGAATCGCAAATAAATCCGAGCAGTCCGTGGGCTAAACTGATATCCAGAGTTCCGGTAACGTTCTTAATCCAAATCCATTTAAGAAAATTTGAATTTGATACCGTTCGGATATTGATACAATCGGGAAAAATATCCGAGATGAATGATCTTAAATGGATACGAAATAGCTTGCGGAAAATGGAAAAGGATGTTCCATTCGATGCTATTGTCGGACGGGCTTCTTTCAAAATAACGGACCTCCGCAGACTAGTTCAAAAGAAAATTAATACTATTGCCGGAGTCGTTGCCCCCCGACTTAAATGATCCTAGCGCGTATTCGACGGGCATTTTATTCGGCGTTTCCATGTTAACACCGACAGGTCCCACATATACCAAAGCGTGGGCATGCTTGGGAGAAGCGACGACTTTCACCGTACTTGCTTCGCAATCGAAGACCGTGTTAAAGCTCGCATTGATTTCCGCTTCGGTCGAATTGTTTCCGCTGGCAACGCCTTTCCTAAATAATCAATACCGAATTTAAAACCGGCGTTCCGGCTCTTTCGAATCAATACCGAGTAGAGGAAGCTAAATTTCTGCTCGTTGAATTTCCGAGCGAAACTACCGCAAATATCGGCGATAAGGCGGATTTAGCTCTCGTTCGGCATTCTACCTCGAGTTTAAGAAAATGACCGGAAGTAATCGCAAGATGTTCCGACGAGGCAATCTGAGTTAAAGGAAAATTCCGGAGATTAGGCAAAGAAAGTTCGCAGAGAAATTTTTATGATAAAGATATCGGGCTTTCAAGGATCGGTAAAGAATTCGTCGCTAAACTGCGAATTCTCCACGATTCGGCTTTCCAGCAGGTTAAAAGCTACCCGCCTAAAATAAGGACGAATCAGTTTTTCGTAAAAATCCTTACTTCTTTCGTGCGCAAAGGGATCGGAAAAATAAATTTCTTTTTTCATACGCGTATAATCTTTCTTAGTCGGGACCGTGAAATAAAGATATCGAACGATCGAATGAAGTTTTCCGAATACTCCTTTCAGTTCGTCCTTCTCAATGTACTGAACGACCGAATTGCAAATCCCCAGGTCGAAAGGAGCTCCCACAAAATATTTCGGATCCATCTCTTGAATCGTGCTATGTAAAAAGGAAAGGTTATAACCTCGAATCCACTTTTGCGATCCGATTGCGTCGATCATCTCTTCGGACGGATCGATCCCGAAAATTCTGCCGGGTTGAAAGGCTTTTACCATTTCTTTAAGGAGTAGCGCTTTTCCGAAACCAAAGTCGGCCAAACTATAGACCGGGATTTGCATCAACTCCATCAGAGATTTAATATACTTCGCATGCTCTCTCGCATTAAACGAAGCGTCTACGTCCACTCCAGTTCCGTAAATCTCCTTCCAATAAGACCTTTCGAACGGTAGGCCGTTTGCCCCATATGCGATATAATCGCTATCTTTTTTATCCTTCTTTCCGGAGATCATGAACGAGGGATCTTCGACGAAGTTATCGTCCCGGTCAAAAATGCGCGAAGGCGATCATAGCCCGAGTCGCTTTCCAATTCTTGCCTGGCGACTACCGACTTATGCTTCAAGGTTTTCAAACTCGCGTCATTCTGTATTCTCTTCCACAAAAGACCGTTGATCAAAATCCGATCCCCCGAAACGAATAGATACTGAGCGGACTTGGACTTCACTTCGCGCTGCAACAGTTTTCTATCTACAGGCCAAATTTCCGAAATTAGAATATAATCGTGATCGGAAAAACCGTCCCTCTCTTGAAAGGATAATTTTTGCTTCGTATAAAAGTACACATACGCTGCGGTATCACCGTTTACGAATATTCTTTCGTTGGTATCGAGAACTCCCCTTCCCCTTAACGAAACAATATCTTTAGATAAAGAATTCAGTTTTACGGAATCCAATCCGACTACCGGCCGAACCGTAAAGTATCCGGACGCAGCAAGGAGAAAAAACATTGCGATCGATGCCGGGAGCGAATTTAACTCCCTCTCGGAACGAAGCAGAAAAGTCCCCGCCCCCAAAATGAAAACGAAAGTTCCGAAACCTAACAAATAGCTCCAAGCCTGACGGCCCATATAAGCAAACGATTGTTTTCCGTAAAAATCCAAATTACCTAAAAGTATTACCGTAACGACAAAGATCGATAGATAACCGAAAAGAAATAATTTCGGTATATTTCTTCGTTTAAAAAAGACGGACTGGTTTTTCTTTTTTTCTCTCAGCCCGACCGTGCCGGCCTTAATTACGAAAATCGTAAAGCCTACCAAAAAGAAGGTAAAATGAGAGAATAATCCGAGTAAAGTACAGGATACAAGAATGAGTAGATCGACTACGGTTTCCATCCTGAACGATAAAAAAAGCAAAAGTAAAAAACTAAAACTGACTAATTCGGGTAGATGCTGAAACGGAACTCCGTATACCATAGGGTTTATCGCCCCGAGGTAACAGAGCAAATATTGGTTGAGTTTCCAGGTTTCCCTCTCGAGCAAATATGCGCAGAGATGGACGGAGACACTCAGAAAAAAAGCGCCAAAAGATACGTAAGCCGGGATATAATTCAAACTTAGGACGGACTTCCACAGAGAAAGCAAAAGAAACGCCAGAGGTTCGTGAGGGGAAAGGAATCTTCCGTCTTCTTGCAAAGACCGAAGTTCTGCTAAGATCCGATATGATTCTCCGTTGCTGGGCTCTCCGTGCCAAGAATAGAGAATCGTCAAAAGTCCGGTTAGAAAAAGGACCGAGACCAAAATAAGGAAGGGATTTGCTTTTCTGTTTCGTTCCAAGTCCATCTTTGAGGTATTTTCATTCTTCCGGATTTCGGAGCAACGTTAAAAATTTAGGTGAAATTATACCAACACATTTTGAACTAAACTAAGAGGCATATTCCCCGAGGACTCAAAGATGGAAAGAAAAGATCACATCCTTTACGATAAAAGTGGGAACCCTAGCAAGGAACCGGCTTGGATTTTCAGAACCTACGCCGGGCATACGAATGCAAAGGAATCCAACGAGCTCTTCCGCGAAAACCTTTCGAAAGGCCAAACCGGACTATCCATCGCTTTTGACCTCCCCACACAATGCGGCTATAGCTCGGATCATCCGATCGCGAGACCTGAAATCGGCAAAGTTGGAGTTCCCATCAACACTCTAGAAGACTTCCGAATCCTATTCGATAAAATTCCGATCGAAGAGATGAACACTTCGATGACGATCAACGGCACTTCGATGTGGTTATTATCACTTTACGTCGCTTTGGCGGAAGAAAGAGGCGAAGATGTTACCAAACTTCAAGGTACGACACAAAACGACATAATCAAGGAATATCTTGCGAGAGGAACATATATATTTCCGCCCGAACATTCGATTCGGATCATCGTGGATATGTACGAATACTGCCTAAAGAAAATCCCGAAATGGAACCCTTCCAATATTTGTTCGTACCATTTGCAGGAAGCCGGAGCCACTCCGGTTCAAGAACTCGCGTTTGCTCTTGCCACAGCCATCGCGATATTGGACGCAATAAAAGATAGAAATTGTTTTACCCACGAAGAATTCGAACAATGCGTCGGACGAATTTCATTTTTCGTAAACGCCGGAATTCGCTTTATCGAGGAAATGTGCAAAATGCGCGCCTTCACGGAAATGTGGGACCGGATCACGGCGAAAAACTACGACGTGAAGAACGAGAAATTCCGTCGTTTCCGCTATGGGGTGCAAGTGAACTCTTTAGGTTTAACGGAAGAGCAACCGGAAAATAACGCCTGGAGAATTCTGATCGAAGCTCTTGGTGTAACTCTAAGCAAAGACGCTCGTTGTCGAGCTCTCCAACTTCCTGCCTGGAATGAAGCTCTCTCCCTCCCCCGTCCTTGGGATCAACAATGGTCGCTTCGTTTACAGCAAGTGCTCGCGTACGAAACCGATCTTTTAGAATATCCCGACTTGTTCGAAGGATCAACGGTCGTAGCAAGCAAGGTCAAGGAACTGATCGAGAATGCAACGAAGGAAATCGAAAAGATCAAAGAAATGGGCGGCGCAATCAAAGCAATTGACAACGGGTATATGAAAACACAGCTCGTGAAATCGCAGGCGGAAAGATTAGCTAAAATTAATAATAACGAACTCATCATCGTAGGAAAAAACAAATGGCAGGAGGGAACTCCTTCTCCTCTTACGAACGATTCCGACGGAGGCGTCTTCAAAGTAGATCCTAAATCGGCGGAGCAAACTCTCAAAGTACTGGCGGATGTAAAAGCGAAACGCGATCCCAAGAGAGTTGCGGAATCTTTAACAAGATTGGAAGAGGATGCTAAGAACGGCAAAAACCTAATGTACGCCTCCATCGAATGTGCAAAAGCCTTGGTTTCTACGGGAGAATGGTCCGACGTATTGCGTAAAGTGTTCGGAGAATACAGACCGGCAACCGGAGTCGAGGGGCAGAAATTAAATTTGGAAACTGATAAGGTCACACGCGTCCGTTCCAAAGTGGAAAAGTTCCTGAAGGATACCGGCGCTCGTCCGAAAATCGTTGTCGGCAAACCCGGATTAGACGGACATTCCAACGGGGCCGAAATGATCGCCGTTTCCGCGAAGCATGCCGGATTCGATGTTATCTATTCAGGAATTCGTCTGACTCCGGAGGATATCGTTCAGTCTGCAGTGGAGGAAAACGCGAATGTTATCGGCGTATCCATTCTATCAGGATCTCATGTTGAGTTAGCTCGGCAGATCTTTGAAGAATTAAAGCATTATAAGGCGGATATTCCGGTGGTCTTCGGCGGAATCATCCCTCATTCCGATTTTGAAGCGCTCACCAAAATCGGAGTCAAAGCGATATTTACGCCGAAAGATTACGATCTAATGGACGTTATGGAGCGTATCATCGATATTCTTGCCAAGGCCCCCGTCGCCGCCTAAACTATGGCGGTGCGGTACACCTCTACAGAACTCAAAAATTTAATTCAGGAAGCCGCGTTGGGGGAAAAATTTCCCTTAGCGAAGCTGATTACCGAATTAGAAAAGCCGGATTCATTCGAATTTCGTAAAATTCTTTTTCAAGAGTTGAGAGAGCAAGGCTTTACCGAAAAAAAGGCTCTGACCGTAGGTTTAACCGGAACGCCAGGAGCGGGAAAATCCTCCTTATTAGGAGAATTCTCCACGGAATTTCTGAAAGCGTTTCCCGAAAAGAAAATGGCGATCGTCGCGGTAGATCCGTCTAGCCATATCAGTGGCGGGTCTCTCTTAGGAGACAGGACAAGGTTGTCTCTTCCGCCCAGGGAAAAGAGGCTTTATTTCCGATCCCAACCGAGCCAATTAGAATTGGGCGGAGTCAATCCTTATACGTATCACGTTATTCGTCTTTTGCGCTGCTTCTTCGATTTTGTTTTCGTGGAGACGGTAGGCATCGGACAAAATGAGATCGAGGTATCCAAGTTAGCGGATGTCTCTTTTTTAGTCCTCGTCCCTCTCGGCGGAGATCAAATTCAATTTATGAAAAGTGGTATCATGGAGGTCCCGAACGCTTTTATCTTGAATAAATGCGACGAAGAATCCTTAGCGTTGGCCAGCTATCATACGTTGACTAATACACTCGAATTCTTGCGAGACCTTACCCCGGGAGGAGCCATACCTCCCGTCTTTATGACCAGCGTTAAGACAAAGCGTGGCATCCAAGAATTACTGCAATATATCGTATCCCAAACTCCCGGATCCAAAAGAGATCTCGAAACCGCAATGCAAGTACGCAAATGGATCAAAAACGAATTTGGAAATTTCGGCCTACAAGTCCTCTCAAACATTCAATTTCCGGAAAACGGATCCTTTGAACATTGCGAAGTTTTGGCCTTAGCGGAAGTGCGTAAAAAATTGAAGGATTAAATTTCAGTGTCTCTTCTCCGGACATCCCTTTAAACCGTTCCTCGGCTTCTTTGCAGGAAATTCCGCTTTAAAATCCTACTTGCAATTCTCGGATTCCGTGTTTATAAATTATTGATAGGGCGGGAAATTGGAAGAGAGTTTCCGGAAATTCGACGAAATATTATACATAGATTTTACACCGATTTGAAAATTTCGTGAACTTATAGACTCATATCTGAATACCGGAATTTTTCCTTGTCCGTCTTGTAATTTCGATTTTTGGGACCGATCCGCTCGATCTTGCTTATTTTTTTCTACCAAATGAATAATTCGGTTTTTACAACTGTTATTATAATCGTATCTGTTAAGGAATCTCACTTGAAATTGAGAGAAGACTGGGTTGGCGGAAAATCGGCGCTATTCCGCGTAAACACGATCAAAAGAATGTAAGACAGAGATGTATAAAAAAATTATCATTCCGATCTTCTGGATCTCTTTTTTAGGAATGGGATGTTACCAAGGACCCAATTCGGGCCCTCTAGATTTTTTAATCTTTTCCCAATTGAGTTCAAACGTAAATACTCCCCTTCCGATCCAAGTGCAAGTTTCAGGTCTGCCCGCCCTTGCTTCGGTAAGCGTCAGCGATTCCCTAGGGGAAGTTCTTACGTTCAACAGTAACGGCATTCAGTCGTTTCCAACCAAGCAACTTCCCGGTACGAATTACGCTTTAAGCATCACTAGTCAACCTGTCGTAACCCCTCAGATTATTTGCCAAATTGTAAACCCTAATAGCCAGGTCCTTTTTCCTTCAACCGTCGTGCAGGTCCAATGCGGAGTGGCATTCTATCCGATCAGCGTAACTGTGATTGGAATCGCCGCAGGTAATACGGATACTTTGATCCTTTCCAATAACGGAGCGGATCAGTTATCGATCACAAACAATGGAACGCACCAATTCGCGACAACGATCGCAGACCAGCAATCTTTCGCTGTAAATATCTTTCAGGCGTTGCCCGACCAAACTTGCGTTTTTCGCCTGGCACCGTCGAACACCGGAATCGTAAACGGAGTCGCTCCTCCGGCGGCCATCTTAAATTGCTTTAGCCCTACTTTGGTCTCACCCGCGGACAACACCGCGATTCTAGTAACGGATACGATTAACATTACGTTATCCGAAAATCCTGTCGTTGGAAGCTGCGTACTCGATGCGACCGTCGCCGCTAACCCTACCAATTTAGGTCCGTATGCGACGATGTCGGTCCTAGGCAACGTTCTTACGATTACTCCTAATGCGGGAAGTTATAGTCCGACTCTTAATCCGCCTTTAAACGTATACTTAAAAATCACTGGATGTACCGATACGGGGGGAAACGCTTTATTAGAGGGAGCTCCTTTACAGGAAAATTATTCCCTTGTGGGAAACCGATATTACGTTTCCACCACCGGAGTCGATGCGGCCGCACCGGCCTGCTCGACGCCCGCTGCGCCCTGCGCAACGATTCAGCAGGGAGTCACTAATTGCGCAGCGACTTCCTGCCATGTTTTCGTATCGCAAGGTACATACACTGTCGCAGCTCCGATCGCTCTTTCTCAAAAAACTTCAATTATGGGGGGATACGCGCCGGGCTTCGGAAAGAGATCGCCTTCAAAATACCAAACGATCATCAATGATGGAACCGGAGCTTGCGGTTTCGCATATGCGACGCCCTGCGCGCCGATCACCGTTTCGCTAGGAGTTTTAACCGCGAACGAAGTCGTAAAAATTTCCGGCTTCGGCATCATCGGATCTGCGGATCCGACAAAAGCGTATACGACGGGTATTTTCATAAACGGCTCGATTCCTAGCCCAGGTTTATTATATATCTTTGAAAACACGATCGTCGGGGGGCAACCTGGATCGGCGGGAGGACTTTTATCCGGGATTCAGATGGTAAACAGTAATAATACGATCGTCGAATACAATACGATTTACGGTGGTGGCGGAGGCGCTTCATCCGCTGGACTAGTAGCCGACGCCTCGTCCGGAATCGTATCTTGGAATCAGATCAGCGGATATAATTCGGTAGGCGCGGTCTTTCCGACCAACTATTCGGCTGGAATCGAAATGCGCAATATGACTGCAGCAAACACGTTGGTGATCAATTCCAATACGATTAATCCTCTTGCATACATCGACCCGAGCGTCAGCGCTTCCAATTTTTTAGGAATTTTCATCCAAGCAAGCAACACTTCCACGAATAACGTTTCCATTCTTGGAAACAGCATCTATGCCGGGAACGGAACTTCGACCAACTCGAATGCGATTCGTTACGGTATGATATCTTCCCAAGTGCGGTTACTAAATAATCAATTGCTTACTCCTAGCCCGGGATTCACCTGTCTATATCATACGACCACCGCGAGCGCTACGTCTTCCATTCAAGGAAATAATTTTTACGGATGCTCCACCTTAGCTTATGAGGCGGGGACGGTGAGTTCATATTCATCTATTTGTCCCGGAGGAATTATCGGAGGTCTTAGCTCTACCGCATGCGGCGTCCCGACATATCTATCCGGAGCCGGGGCAGCGTCGCAAAACTACGCGCAACCTCCCAGCTTTGTCGCGGCGACGGACATATATCATACTTTTATGCTGAGTTCCAATTCCTCCTGCTACTCCGTATACGGAGGAATCAATGATAATGTACTTCCGCCGTTTACTACTTCGGACATAGACGCACATCCTCGAACCCAAAATGTCGTCGTCGCTGCCCCGTCCTTTATTCCGGCAGGCGCATACGGTTATTCGATCGGGGCTTTCGAGTTTAACGGTTCTTGCAAGTAATAGATTCGCTTACCGACATCCCGAATCGATATCGAGACTCTTAATTAGGGCGGCCCCCTTCTCTTCGTTCAGGGTCACGCTGCTCCGGGCTCCGCTATCGCTTCGGTCGCTGCGACGTTTTCTTTCGATGATCCTTAAAAAGGGGTGAATTGTCGCTGCGACTGCTTTGCACCCTACGCATCGTTGCCGCATAAGCAACGCGAATAATTCTTACTCGGTTCCTAATATAACATAAAAGTAAAGTTTCCCCTGCTTATACCCCGCTCCAACGCCTATATCGTTTGCAAATCCAGTCTTCGCAAAGCTCGGATCTTTGACTAATCGATCCGCGTTTACGGAGATTGTATCCGGTCCGATATCTTCCACGATCCAAGCTTCCAATAGCAGGCCTTTGGCCGAATAACCCTGATCCTTTAGGGAAGTATTATAGTCTTTCTTGTCTCCGGAAACCATTCCGATCGCAAGATCTTGCGCAGCTTTCTCAAGCTTAACTGATTTTGCGAGCAATGGAAGTCCAGATTCGAGCCTAACTCCGTTAATCCTTTCCAAAAAGGAGTTCCGAATCCGATTTAAAAAAGAATCCGAGCCGTAATAAGAATCTTCAGGCGCCTCGTCAAGGACCTCCACCTTTACATCCATATCATAACGAATTCCGCGACCATCGTAAGAGGAATAGTAATAAAGATAATTTTGAAGACCGGAATTAACGGCTATCTTGCGATTTCCAGGAAGGGGAACTTCTTCTTTTTCACCGCGATTGAATGATATATGATTTTTATCCATAGAACCGACCGTAGGAACGGCTCCGAACATTGCAGGATCGGCAGGTACCCAACCTTTTTCTGAGATGTAAAATTCAGTCCAAACATGCCAATTCCAGTCGGTACCATTCTTAAGAATTCCCCCGGAAACGAATCTAGTCGGGATACCCTGGCTACGAAGCATGGATTGCAAAACGCGACTTAAAGCGCCGCAATCCCCTCCTCCGTTCGCAAACGTCTGACTGATCGTGGCATATTTTCCGGTATTTTTCCATATTAGTTTTTTCTGAATTTCTTTGATCGATTCCCGGGCAAAATCGAACGGCTTAGACGTTCTTTTCGCCGCGGAAGCCACCAAAGGTCTTATATTGGGATGACTCGGATCCAGTTGTTCGTGTTTACCCGTATAACGCATCACTAAATCGGAAGTCGGATCGTATTTTACATCCGCGCCGAAAAAATCCGGATCCCAGTCCGCCCGATATGCTTTTACTAAATGAGTAATTTCAACTTCGGGAGCGGAATCCTGGGAAGTAATATACAGAAATTTTTGCTGAGAATCGGGCGAAATTACGATATCGCCCGCATTGTATTTTATACCGGAAATTTCTCTAGACTCGTCGTCTTGCGGAATCGGAATTAGAATTTCTATCTTAAACTCGCTCCCGACCGGAATGGAGGGCTGACCGCTCGCAATCCTAAGTTTACGAGTGATTTTAAACCGCTGGGGAAATCGTTTTAATATCGGCTCTCCCGAAAAAACATCTTTGATGCCAGTCCTTCTTGCAGAGGGACCTCCAATTGCGGAGCCGGTATTCAAAAATAAGAATAGATAGACAAGCGAGATTGCAGAAACGAGCCTATCAATCATATATTATGAAATACGTATAAAGCGAATTAGAATCGGAGAAACCTATAAAGCAAACTTCTAAAAAAGCTCAAAATAGTCCCGAGTAGCATTTGCTTTCCGGCCTCGGCATAGATCTGTCCTTGGGTCGGAGCTGCGGGTGCTTGGCCGTAGCCCTGACCGGCGGTTTGCGCGGTAGCGTTCAGATATTGTTTCTTTTGTTCCGGCGTTAGGGCATTCCAAGATTCAGTAGAGAATCCGGTGGGTATTTGTTCGTTTTGCGAATCCATGGAGGGATGTTATCGATCGATTCAAGTTAGTCAACATTTTATCTACAAACTTACGCGATTAAAAATCCCGAAATTTTTTTTCGAACGCGTTAGAACTCGAAAAAAGATACGTCATATCGTACATGAAATTGGTACAGATTTTCATCTATATCTTTTTATTCGGGCTTGCTGTAGCGTTCATACCATCCAATGAATTTTCCGGAGAAAAAGAAAAATTGGAAAGTTCCCACACATCGCAACTTCCTTGAATCTCCGCAACGCTCTCTTGACGGAATTCCTCGATACAGAAGGCTTCTTAAGGTTTTTAATCCCTAAGATTAATCCATTCTATCTATCCCTCCGATAAAATCCCGAAAAAGGGAATTTCAACGAGAGCTGGCGATATCGTTACGCTTCTAAGCGAATTCTAAAAATCAAAAAGGGACATATATTTTTCCCATTCATCGTATTGTAATATTTAAGACGTGTTATAGGCGATTCCGTCGGGCGATTCTATAAATCCTGTCGAAATTGCCGGCCATTGAATCGAAAATTTTTTCAAAAAGTTCCCTCCTTTTTCGCAACAAACCTTAAATCTCGGGCTCGTATAAAGAAAAAGGTACAACCGAGAGGAGCCCTTCATGGCAATCATTCTAAGCTTTTTCGCAGGACATTGGTTTTTAGCGGCCTTTGTGCAGTCTTTTTTCCTGCACCGCTATTCAGCCCATCAAATGTTCAAGCTAAACCGTTTCTGGGAAAAGTTCTTTTATTTCTTTACGTTCTTCGTTCAAGGGTCTTCTTATTTAAATCCTCGCGCATATGCCATACTACATCGTCAACATCATGCATATAGCGATACCGCTAAAGACCCGCATTCACCTATCGCTTCTACCGGCTTCTTGGATATGATGTGGACTACCGCAGTGACGTACGAAAACATTCTAAATCATAAAACGGATGTCGAAAAGGAATTCAGAGGAAACTATCCCGAGATGCCGTTCTTTGATCGATTTGCGGATTCTTGGTTCGTTCGTTTATTCTTCGGAACTTCTTACACTCTATTTTATATAGCGTTTGTTCCGGGAGACGCTCTCTGGCTTTATGCGCTTCTTCCCATTCATTATTTAATGAGTCCGGTTCATGGCGCGATCGTTAACTGGTGCGGTCATATGTACGGATATCGGAATCATGCAAAGAATCCGGATAATTCAAAAAATACCCTGCCGATCGATATTCTGATTCTCGGAGAGTTGTACCAAAACAATCACCATGCTCATCCGAATTCTCCGAACTTCGCGTTTCGTTGGTTTGAAATCGACTTTACTTATCAAGTTATGAAAGCTCTGCATTTCCTAAGAATCATCAAAATTCAAAGAGCCGTTTGGACCGAAAAAGGAAGGCAAGAACTTCCCGGAACTCCTCGCTCTCCCCTTGCCGACGTTGCATAAAAGTTTTTAGGAAATTCCCTCGCGTAAATTTACGCGAGGGAATTTCTTGACTAACGTTTTAGTCGTGATTTTCCTTCCGAAGCTTTCCTAAATCTCCCAACATTTCTTTTTCGTATTCTTCTTTGAGCACCGAGTAAAATTCCGGCTTCAATTCTACTTTTCCGTTTAGAACCAACTTGAAAAGCCTGCGCACCAGATCTTCCTTTTCGAATCCGGTAAAAATCCATTCGATAAGCTCCAGAGCCAGATCCAATCGACCTTCGACGGCGATGGTTTTATGCAAAACCTCCAAGAGCTCTAATTCTTTTCCAAGTTCCAAAAAAGAACGAAACTGACTAGGCATACTCTGTAAAAGCACCTGTTTTTTAGAGTTCGGAGTAAATTGAAATTCTTTGATACCCTGATTTAAATGGGAAAGTATTGCCGCTTCCGTTTCCTGGATAGGAGTTCCTAGCCTCTCCAAAGTTCTACCTAGGACTTCCCCGAGAACAAAGTCCTGCAGTGGGCGAAACGGGTACCCTTGTTTTTGAGATTCCTGCGATTCCATCTTTCTTCCCTCGATATCAGGCGGAAGAAGATATTCCGCTCCGAATTTTTGAAAAGGTTGAAAACCTCGACATCTTATGTCAACTGCATCGACCTTCGCCTAAACGCCAAAATGCGATTCCGACCCGTATTTGTAACGGTATTTTCACGATTCCTTAGTACCGTTGGGATCATTAAAGCGTAAATTTTAGATCTCGTTGACTAAACGAGGAATTACTAGGCTGAAAATTCTAAGCGTTCTCATTCAATTTCTGCAAAGTCAGTTTCAAGTTTCCGGGTAACTTTATGAGTTTTAGACAAAAAATCTTCATTATTTTAGGAGCTAGTCAGCTCCTTCTCGTTCTCATACTGGCTTTTACGTTCATTCAAATGATCGATCGAGTCAAAAACGAGCCGCAGAACAAGAGAGCTCTGGATCGAGCTTTTGAGTTTCGCAAAGAACTACAACATAAAGACGAGGTGATTCGTCTCTTATTAAAAGAAATAGAAAGAAATCAAAAGACTAGATCCATTCTGGAAAGCGGACTAAATAATAATCGGCCTTTGCTCTTAGCCAATTTCGACTATATCAAAGGTATCATGGCGCAATACGATCTATCGATTTTCGAACTCCTGGATACCAAGGGAGTCGTCTTTTTTCGATTTCATCGCCCCAAAGATTTCGGCGACGATAAATCCAAACAAAAAATCGTGCAAGAGGCATTGCAGGGAGGTGGAGCGTCTACTTTGGAAATCGGCCATAGCGGCTTAGGTCTTCGCATCACCGCTCCGCTCCGTGGGGGGTTGATGCTTGTAGGGCAGGTGGTAAACGAAAAATTTCTCAAATCGATCGTCGGATCCGAAGACGTTCATATGGCGATCTTCGAAAAGGGAAAGCTTGTAGCATCCTCCGACACTCTCATCGCAAAATATTTGGAACAAAAAACGCTGGCCTCCCTGAACGACGGAACTCGACTAAAGTTCGAGGATAAGCACCTCTATCTCACGAAAATACCGTACGAAGGCCTAAGCAATTTGAAATTGGAATTCGTATTGATGATCGACGAAACCGATCTATATGAATCTACTCGGAACCTTTGGATCTATTGCGGATTGATCGCGCTCTTCGTGTTCGGAGGAATCCTAATCACTTCTTATTTCTTCTCACGCGATATTATTCATGCCGTCAAAGCGTTGAACTTTGCCATGAAAAACCCCGCGGAAGACGAGTCAAAAATCGTGGATCTAGAAAGGTCGGACGAACTGGGTGAAATGGCGGAAGTCTTCGTGGGAATGAAAAAAGACCTACTAGATCACCAACTCTTTTTGGAAAAGAAAGTCGAGGAAAAGACTCACGAACTTCAGGAAACCTTAACCGATCTACGTGCTCTGAAGGAAAAGCAGGACGGAGATTATTATCTCACTTCCCTACTTCTTCGGCCATTAGCGACGCTAGATTACAACGGGCCGTCCACTAAAATCCAATCTATCTTAAGACAAAAGAAAACCTTTACTTTTAGAAAAAGAGATTCGGACATCGGCGGCGATTTGGTTTCGATAAGCGAAATCACTCTTTACGGAAAAAAATATCTGGTGCTGATGAACTCCGACGCGATGGGCAAGTCGATTCAAGGCGCCGGAGGTGCTTTAGTTATGGGCACCGTATTCAAGGCGATTCTGACTAGAACTCAGCTTTCCAGGACAAACCAACGGAAAACTCCGGAAAAATGGCTGAAAGACTGTTATACTGAATTGCAAAACGTATTCGTAACATTCGACGGGACCATGTTAGTTTCCGCTTTAATTTGTCTACTGGACGAAGAGACCGGCGCCCTTTATTCCCTGAATGCGGAACATCCAAATATGGTGCTATATCGCGACGGCAAAGCGACCTTCCTGGATCCGGAGTTAGCGCTACGAAAATTAGGATTTTCGGAGAACTCTACCGAGCCGTTGGTCAGAGTTTATAAGTTGGAAAAAGGGGATGTGGTTTTTATCGGATCCGACGGTCGAGACGATATTTTAATTACTGATCCTAATAAGGAAGAACCTTCTATGAACGAAGATGAGTTCTTATTTCTTCGATTCGTGGAACTTGCCAACGGAAATTTGCAAGATCTTGAACGATTAATTTCGGCGGCGGGAGAGATTTCGGATGATTTAAGTCTAATGAGGGTCGGATTTAAAGAAGCAACCGTGCCCTCCGAGCCGAAAATCGTACCTGAAGAATACAATCAGCTTTTGCAGGAAGGAATTCGGGAATACAAGAAAGGAAGTTACGAAAAAACTAAAGCGCTATTCAAAAAAGCCCTAACACTGGACGACTCCGACCCGGCGCTTCATAAGCAGCTTGCACGAATTTGCATTAATGCGAAGGATTACGAGGAAGGCGCGAGTTATTGCGAAGCCTACCTCTCCAAGGTACCGTTCGATAACGAATATATCTTTTACACTTCGTATTGCTTAAGAAAAACCAAGGATTATTGGAAGTCATTGGAGTATTCCGAAAAATTACGTTCCCGAGAACCCGAGAACGTTCGCAACCTAAAACATCTAGTGGCCTTATATCGACTGACAGGAAGCCGGACAAAATTCAGGACGACCATAGCCGTTTTAAAGCAAATCGTCTCTCGGAAGGACCCCGAACGCAGCGATAGTACGGAGCCGGCTCTAGTCTAAAAGCGCCGGAGTTTTCTGCCCAAAAGACTTTTTTTCGTTTCCGACCGGCGGAAACCGATTTGATATTGGTAAACGATGCCGCTCGAAACGCTACAACGTTTGCGATCCGTTTTGGTCGTGATTAAACGGACTAAATACGAATTGGATGTGGAAACTTACGGTTCGCTCGAAGAATACAAACGGATCGCCTCGCTCCAAAATAATTCCTTTGATAGAGTTTACGAATCTCACATTAGGCAAGTTA
Source organism: Leptospira broomii serovar Hurstbridge str. 5399 (assembly GCF_000243715.2). Lineage (NCBI taxonomy): Bacteria > Pseudomonadati > Spirochaetota > Leptospiria > Leptospirales > Leptospiraceae > Leptospira > Leptospira broomii. The sequence goes on along the minus strand of NZ_AHMO02000007.1, from coordinate 318,941 downwards.
AAAGTCGGGAAGATATAAAGAGGCTATTCCCGAATGCGACTCTGATTTTTCGGGAAGGTTTGGATACGATAGATATCTCGGCATTCGAACTCGTAATCGCGTTAGGAGGAGACAATCATTTCACGTACGTGGCGCACCACACCGTGGAGAACTTAGTCTTAGGTTGTAATTCCGACCCGGCGACTTCCGTCGGAGCCCTGCTTTCTTTCCATGTAAACGATATCGAAGAATCTTTAAGGCAGAACTGGACGGATGTAAAAATCGAACAATGGCCTTTAATTAACGTTAGGATCGAATATCCGGACGGAAGAACCGTTAAAACCTTCCAAGGAATCAGCGAAATTTCGATTCGAAATAATAGCCCGGATTTAACCAGCCGATTCCTAATTTCCCACGAAGGGTCGGTAGAAGAGCAGAAATGTTCCGGTTTGTTGGTTTACACTGGAGCGGGTTCTACGGGCTGGGTTATGTCTTGCGAAAATAGAGACGTAAGTTTTGACAAGCAGAAGCCATATTTCAAAGTGTACTGTAGGGAACTTCGAAAGAAGGAAAACGTAAAATACAAATTGGATCATTTTACGGTAAAGGAATCATTTCGTCTTATTTCCGAAATGTGGGGCGGGATTTCGATCGACTCCTTAGCCGAGCGAATTTATGATTTTCCGCCAGGCGCGAAAGCCGACTTTTCCGTATCTCCCAAACGATTGCAAGTGGTTGTGAAAAAAAATGGATAGTTTAACCATCCTAGAACAAGACGCAGGAAGTTCGATTAAGGTGTACTTAGTTTCCGGTCGTCTGGACGAATCTACCTTTCCCCAATTCAAGGAAAAGGTATTGGAAGTCACACACGCCCATAATACGATATTAAATCTGTCCGATTTGAAATATATTTCCAGTTCAGGAATCCGCGCGATTTTCGAATTAAAGAACCGATTAACTCAGGAAGGCAAAAAATTGATTCTTACGGAAGCGGGAGAAAAGGTGATCCAAATCTTTAATCTCTTAGGGCTATGGAAACCGTTTGCTCACTTCGAAAAAGAAGAAGACGCTATTGCCGCCTGCCTGAAATAATTTAGACAGCTTCACGAACATTTTTTACTTTCCACATACCGGGAAACTTTGTTGTAATAATCGCGATCGTATCCAATCTTACTCTGAACCCGAAATCGATTTTTTTCCGGAATGAATAAAACCTCCTCCACTCCATTTTTCAGGATTCTCTTCGTTTTAGGTTGGGGTTCTTTCGCATTTTTTCTCCCTCTTTTCGGAATCGTTTACTGGGAGAATCAGAATATGGAAGCGGTCTATGCTTCCCTATCTTCGTCCGGACCGAGAGAGTTCGGAGTATTAATGGAAAATACCCGATTGGAGAAATTGGGAAGAACGGTACATCTCTATACGTATCTGGTTCCGGATGAAATAGGTAAAAAACACGAAGTAACGGAAGAAGTCGACGAGATGACTAATCGAAGAATGCGAGTCGGAGATACCATAACGGTACGAAGACAAACCTGGTTCAGTCTAGGAAAGCCCAAGGTAATATCTCGGATTGTCGGGAATAAGGCTCCGATACCGAGCTTTCATTTTTTAGAGGAATTATTCCTGGGCGGAATCCTATATTCTCTAGTTCTGATCGGACTAGGACTTTATTATCGAGCTTTTAAGGCGCAGGCAGAATAGTATTGAACGGATTTTCCTTCTGGAATATCAATTGAACCTGAAACGGCTCTTGTATGTATCTGGACGGATTCATTTCGTACGAAATAAAACAATAATATTTTTCATAAATGATTACATACATATAATCTTTGAATTTTATGTATTTCATTTGATTCCGAATTCCGCGCATCCAGATGGAATCTTCGAAAACCCTTTCGTACCGAACCGCAGCCGAGGTCACTTTCTTTAATTCCTCGGGAGTCATTTTCACGGCGTCACGCTTGCGCAATTCCAACTTTAAATGCCTGATTAAATTGTACTCTAACTTGGCTTTTTCGACAATGTCGGTATTGGGAAGAGTCTTAAAATAATATTCGTAATATTCCCGGTCTAACGATTTGCCGTCCTGATGAATCTCCGCCCCTTCTTCCGCCCCGGAAATTGCTTCCTTGGGATTTTGAGTTTGCGCAAAGATAGGGAACAATCCCAGAACTGCAAATAGAGTAATGATCGATAAAAGCGGTGTCGGCATACCGGTACCAATAAAGATATCGGACAGGGGGGCGTTTTTCCCCCCATTTTTTCCCGCTTTTTATCCTGCGGAAAGTTCTTCCAAAAGAGTACGTTCCCTACGAAGCATCTCGGAAACTTCCTCTTCGCCTAACAACTTGGCCCCTAAAAGAGCCATGTCATAGACCGATCTGGCTAGCAGTTCCGCGCGCTCCGGGCAAACGCCCTTACTCGTACTCAGAATATTACGTATCAGTCTGGACTTGCGGTTGATCAGAAGAGTATGGCTCTTTAATAAATCGGTGGATTTCTGACCGTAAATTTGGCCCATTTCCGCCAATCTACGCAGATGCTCGGGTAATAAAATCACTGCAGGAACATCCTCGGATTTTAGGGCTTCGGTACGGATCTCCACGCCTCCGCGAGCGATCGCTTTATCGAAGATCTCCTTTAATCGCTCCTCTTCGGTTTTGTTTTCCGAATCGGCCAAACTAGGACTGGCATCCTTGTCCAATGTTTGTTCCGCTAGCTCAGAATCGACCCTCTGAAATTTCCAATCCTGATTTTTACTCTCTAAAAACTGTAGGAAGTGATTGTCGATTCTCGAATCCACTAAAATCGCTTCGAGCCCCTGGGATTTTAGAAGATCCATATAAACCGACGATAATTCGGTTTCATTGGCATAATACACCGTTCCAGAATTTTTCTCTTTGTTTCTAGAAACGTAGTCTTCTAATTTCGTGAGTTCTCCGTTTGAAGAACGAAAGAACACCAGATCCTTGGCGGCTTCGTAGAATTTTTCGTCGGTCATTAAACCGTATTTTACAAAAAGGGAAATCTCATCCCAATTCTTTTGAAAATTCTCCGAATCTCTCTTAAATTCCTCCTGGAGTTTATCAGCCACTTTCTTGACGATATGAGCGGATATTTTTTTAACCAAAGGATCGTTTTGTAGATAAGAACGGGATACGTTCAGAGGAAGATCCGGTACGTCTAAAGTTCCTTGCAATACGGTCAAAAATTGAGGAACCAATTCTTTCGCCTCGTCGCTAACGAATACGTGATTACAATAGAGTTTTATCCCCATTCGATTCGCATCCAGCTCATGCTTAAGCTTTGGAAAATATAAAATTCCTTGGAGGCGGAAGGTTGTTCGCTCCAGAGAGGGGTCTTTTTATTGGCCTGCTCCCCTTTTACGAAAATCGAGACCGGTAGGAAGTCACAATATTTTCGGACCAGTTCCTTTAACTTCCACGCATCTAGGAATTCCCCGGAATCACCGTCCAAGAATAAAGTAATCTTGGTGCCTCGACCGGTTTTCTCGTTCGTTTTAAGAGTAAAGTCCGTACCGGATTCGCTTTCCCAAGTAACGCCGACGCTACCCTTCCGATACGATTTGGTTTCTATTCTCACTTTTGCGGATACCATGAAACTGGAATAGAAACCTAGCCCGAAATGACCTATGATTTCAGGTTTGTCGCCTTCACTTTGGTACTTTTTAACGAACTCTTCCGCTCCGGAAAAAGCGATTTGATTGATATACTTGCTGACCTCTTCGTCGGTCATTCCGATTCCGTTGTCTTCGATCGTTACGGTTCTTTCATGTTGATCGAAGTCTATATCGATTTTGTAATCCGTGCCACCGTCGAACTCTTCGCTTAAAGACACTTTTTTAAGTTTGGCGATCGCGTCGCACGCATTGGAAACCAATTCTCGTAAAAAAATATCTTTTTCCGAATACAACCATTTCTTAATGATCGGAAAAATGTTTTCCGTCTCTACGGAGATTCTGCCTTTAATTTCTTCGCTCATAAGGGTTCCTTTTGTTGTACATCGCCAAGGATCAGCTCTGCCGACCGGAGCAGATAGATTTTTGAAACGGAGTCGAGCTTCGGATATAGAGCGACCAAAGAGCTCGATTCGGATTTCCAACCTATCAATAAAGAAGCCTCGTCTTCCGAGATGCCCTTGGCAAGAATCGAATGCTTCAATACCAAACCTCTTTTAGAACCGATCCAGTCGTCAAGCCGTTTCAATAATTCTTCATGCCCCCGAACTTTACGCAAACGGAAAAACCAGACAGTGACCGCTCCGGCAATCCCTAAGAAAAGAGCTACCAGAATTACCGTTTTTACTTTTATAATTTCGGAAGTTTCATGAATAGGTTCCGCAGCCTTCAAAGAAGGCGGGCCTATTTTTACCGCGGGTAACCGAATTGAAACTTCCGAATAGCGGCTCGAGTAAGGATCAAAAAAAACGAAAGGGAGTTTTCCCGGATTCCAAAGTCCTTGTTTACTCGGCAAGGCCGAATATACATAAGAATAGTTTAAGCTAAATCCGTACTCGCCGGGATCTAATTCCTTAAATTCTCTCTGCGGAGAAGATTGAACCAACGTAATTTCCGGAAAACAATCGATCCGACCACACCCTTCTCGAATCGGATCCTGGACAGGCGCGAGGTTTCCCTTCCCCTTGATGACTATTTTGAAAAGAAAAGGCTCCCCTTCCGGCGCTTCTTCGGGTGCATCTTTCGTTTCGATTTGAAATTTTCCGACAGCTCCTCCGAAGTTTGCAAACGACGGACTCGGCAAGGGCCTAACGTGAATCTTACCGGGAATGCTACGCAACGTTCTCATATGAAAATAGGATTGAAGTTGGCCTTCCAAATGAAACGAGGTCGAACCCAAGGAATATTCTCCCGACTTTAAAGGCGTTAATATGAAGAATTCTTTATTGTAAGGGAAAGTCTCGTAAACTAAGCCTTCGTATACCACGGCTTCGGGAATGTTCAAACTCATCCCGGACAGAATCTCGCTTCTGAAATAAGGAAATTCGATCGAACTGGAAGGGTCCCTATCGAAATAGGGACGCACTATATCTCTATAATATAATGTAAAAAATCCTAATACTGGTTGACCTGTCCAGACCTCTTTCTTATCCAATTGGAAGACGACTTTTAGATTTTCATCCGCCGGTCCTTGATCGCTTTCATTCGAGAAAAACCGACTCCAAATGGAACCGGGACCCCGAGGAGACGAACGTTTAGTTCCGAATTCCACCGCAAGGACGCCGGAATGAACTTTTTTCCCGTCCACTTCCAACCCTATTTCCGGTACTTCGTACCTTCCCGGAGCTGAAACGACTAGTCTGTATTTGAGTAATTTCTTCCGGTACGCTTTATAGTTCAAGATGGTCGTATTATCTTCCATCCCCCAATAAACCGCTTTGATTCCCTTTCCTTGAAATTCTTTTTCTAGGATCCGAACCTGTGCGCCTCCCTCCAATTCAAAGACGGCAAACACCGGATCTCCCAACTCTGCGCGCGATTGGCTAAGATAAAATCTAGGTTCTCCCGCAAGTACGGGAAAGGAAAAGAAAATGAACAATAAAATGATACGATATCGGTTCACCAAAAAACCTCCCGATTTCTGGAACCGATGCTTTTTCGTTTCACCGCGTCCAAATCCAAGGAATCCATCATTCTCTCCAGATCCGACTCCGATTTGGATTTTTGATCCCTCTTTTTATCTTTTCTCTTCGCCGATTGACCGCCCGCTCCGTTCTCTTCCGGTTCTTGTTGTCTGCTTTCGCTTTTTGGTTTCCCTTGATTATTTTGATTTCCGGAATTCGAAGACTCTTTCTTTTGCGGAGGAGGAAGCTTCCGCAGCCACTCTAAATTTTTTCTAGCAGCCTCCTGTTTAGGATTTTCCTTCAAGGATCTTAAAAAACTTTCCGCGGCTTTTTTTCGATCACCTAATCGGAGATAGGTGTTGCCTAAATTAAAATAAGCTTTGGATCTAAGTTGAGTGTCTTTCGATTCTAACGCTTTTTCAAAATGTCGTAAAGCAGTATCCAAATCGCCGGTCTTATACTTCGAAGTTCCTCGATTGAATTCTAATCTAGGATCGCCGGGAAAATAAGATTCCGCCTCGTTGTACCTTTCGATGGCTCCCGGAAAATTTCCCTCTTCGTAGGCTTCGTTTCCTTCCTGAATCCTATTACCTCCGGGATCCAATTCCACCGCGCCTAAAGTTCCCGTACCCATCATAAAACCGTAAAGTATCAGAACGACTGACAAAAATTTCCAACGAAGTAATTTGGAATATTTACCCCACGCTTCCAAAACGATAAAATCGAATAATAATAGCAAAAAAGCCGGTAAAAGGAAATTTCTATACCCCTCCGCTCTCCTTAAATCTTTCACTCTCTTACTGGCGTTCTTATCCATGAAACGGACTCTTTCAATCAGATCGGCAGAGCTAGGACTTGTTCTATTCAAGGAAAGAAATTCTCCGCCGTTCGCTTCCGCCAGAGATCTCAGAAACGATTCGTTTGCCTTTGTGCGAACTACTCCGGGAGAATTTTCGTAGGGCGCTAATGAACCGTCTCGGGTTAGATACCCGTTTAAAACGGCCCCCTCTTCCTTATATGCGATCGGACCTCCCTCCAAAGTTCCCACAGACCAAACGATTAAATCGGCCGGGAACCGAAAGACTCCAGGATTTTGAATATCTTCCCCGTCGGTAATCAAAACAACGGCTCGACTACGAAAGACTCGATTGGATTGTAAGACTTCTTCTGCCTTCCGAAAAGCTGCGTCTAAATCCGTTCCTCGATCTCCGACCATATCCACATCCAATCCGCGGACGTAATCGGCAAAGGCGTTTACGTCCGAAGTCATCGGGCAATATACGAACGGGGTTGCAGCAAAGACGATCATGCCGAACCGATTCCCGGACAACCCGGGAAGAATTCTCAAAATCGTTTCCTTTGCCCTAACGAGTCGCGTGGGCGATGTATCTATTGCCTGCATCGAAAGGCTTACATCCACCAGAAAGAGAAAATCCACGCCGTACAATGTCTCCTCTTCCTTAGACTTGGGTCCCGCATTCTGTTGAAAGCTCATAGCGCAAAGAATCAATGCCAAGCCGATACAAATCAGTCTCGATACGATAAGAAATACGGGAGGAAGACTAGCTTCTCTACGTAGTCCCGGATATTTAGATACCCAGTTCCGCCAAAAGAAATAAAATACGACTCTTGCAAGAACGTATATAAAGTAGATAACCCCGATACCGATTAGGAGCCCGCGTAGAATTTCATCGGTCATACGTAATACCTCAGAAACCAAGTTCTTACGAACAAATCCGCGGCCAAAAGCAATAATGAAACGATTAAATAATACAACGCGTCCGTCTCCCTTACCTCTTCCGGAGGAAGTGCCAGAGGATCTTTTTCCAAAGTATCGATGGCGGCAAGGACCTCACGGAGCTGACTCGTATCCTCCGCTCGATAAAACATACCGCCTGTTTTGGCGGACAGCTCCGAAAGAATATCGAAATTAATTTCGTAGGATTGGTCTTCCTTTCCGATTCCGATGCTATAAATTTTTATTCCGATTTCGTCCGCAATTTCGGTTGCCGTGACAGGATCGATCCTTCCCGTGTTGGAAACTCCGTCCGTAATCAGAACGATAATTCTGGATCGAGCAGGAGAACGTCTTAACCGATATGAGGAAAGTATGACTGCATCTCCGATCGCAGTACCTTGCTCGGGAACCGTTTCCTCTTCTACGACCCCGAGGATCTCCTCCAAAGTGGCACGGTCGCTTGTCAAAGGAGATTGCAAGTATGCCCCGCCGGCAAACACGACCAAGCCGATTCGATCGGTCTGTCTTTTTCGGATAAATTCGCGCAGCAATTTTTTCGAAACTCCTAAACGAGTATCCGGAAGAAAATCCCGGCTTCTTGACATCGAACCGGACACATCCAAGGCGAGCATGATATCGACGCCTTTTGTTTCATTCGGGAGAAAGCGATAATATTGGCCCGGACCCGCCAATGAAATCGTCATCAAACTTAGCGAAATAGGTCGAAGTAGAGGGAACCATTTCGAAATCGTTTCACGTAAAAAATTTCGCCTTACCGAATCCATTCCGGGAATTCGCAGTTCCATACTTAGTGCAGGTTTCTTTTCCCAATAGGAGAACGCCGTCCAGAGCCAGATCGGGAAAAGTAGAAAAAGGTAATATGGCGCCTCCCATTCGTTCATTTATCGAGGGCTCCTTTCCAAAAATCCAGAGCCGCGATCGCCTCCCCCTTTGTGAGAGATGATTCTTCAGCGGAATATTGCGTTTTCCGCAAGCGGTTTTCCCAAACACGAATTACTTCCTCGTCCAGTAAAAAAGAATCGAATATCCTTGCGAATAATTCCGTTTCCGTAAGATGCCCTGTAGGCAAACCGAGCTTTTTAGAGACCACTTCCCGAATGTATCCCGAAAGAAGCCTGTAAAACTCTCTTGCGGGAATCGGCGGAGATTCGATCAATTCGCTTAATCGATTTTCGTACCGAAGGATTTTTTGAATCCAAGGATCGGTTTGTAGGATAGCGTCCATCGGATCTTTCGTTCTAGTCTTATGGAGATAATAGGAATAAAGTGCTCCTAAAATTAAGGCGGTGAGTCCGGCCAGCAGACCGATCAATCTCCAGCCGTACGGTCCCGAAAACGAATCCGGAGGGAGGACGTCCTCCGGCGATTTATCTTTTTCTTGTATGGAAGTTTCGACCTGGAGTCCGACTTTAGACGAATTTTCCCTGCCTTCCGAATCCTTCCAGGTGATCGGCAGAGTAAAAGTTCCGCTGGCATAATAGGCCACCTCCAAACGAATCCTACTCTGCCCGATATCGGAGGAGAAAACTTCGAATAAAGGTAGGTCTGGAGCTTCGGGATCGGCATGCATTCCGAGCGCAGGAACCTCGGGTGAAGTAACCTCCCCCTCTATGAAGGTTAGAACGTAAACGGAAGTTTGCCCGATGACTACTTTTTGCGGGTTCCATTCTTCCGAGACAGCAAAGGCGGAGTCGATCGCGAGGAATAGCAGGAGCCAACCCAGAACGACTCTCATTTTTCTCTCCACCAGTAAGAAAGAATTCTGGACGGATCGTCATCGGAGCCTTCAAGATCTAAAATTCTTTCCCGAAATAATTGCTCCAGATTGGAACGACGATGCCTCTCTCCGTTCTCATTCCAAAATGAACCGCCGGTCTCGGGATCTTTTTTTAAGAAAAAAGAAAACAATCCTCGCGGCGGTTCCGACTCCAAAGGATCGATAAACCGAATGGCATGCAAAATATGAAATTTCCGCAATCCGACAAGCTTCCGCAGAGGAGGAATATTATTAAAATCCGATAGAATGTACGAATCGGTATGACGTCTGATTCTATCCTTGAGTAGGACGAACGGAAGATTCGGGTCCGTTTTGCGACTACGAGACGTTCTCTTTCGAATCCGCTCTAAAACCGGAAGTGCTTCTTCCACAGTGCGAACATATCCGGTCTCGTGCTCCAGTTGGTCCGAATACAACAGAATTTTCGCCAAGTTTCCCTTACGAACATACAATAATACTAATAAAGCCAAAACTTGAAATGCGTTTTCCGCCTTTGTCCAATCTCCCGAACTCCAGTTCATCGATTCGGAAACATCCAGAAAAAAAACGCCCAGCCTTTCCTTCTCTTCGTAAAATTCGCGGACGTGAAGTTCTCCTAAACGAGAGGTCACGTTCCAATCGATGAGACGAGTATCGTCTCCGACCGAGTAAGGACGGACGTCCTTAAAATCGAGTCCCCTACCCTTCCTCTGACTGGCCGCGGATCCTTGTCTTTCTCTTTGAGAAAACCCTTTCTCCTTAAATTCCAGGAGTCGAACCAGACTTTGATACTCCTTTCGAAGCATCTTATAAGACCTGGGTGGCCTCCGAAACCGTTTGGATCACGGACTCGATTCCGACCTCTTCGGAAATGGCTTCGAATGTGAGAAGAATTCTATGGCGAAGAATCTCAGGCAAAGACGCCTTCACATCCTCCGGAATTACGTAATCACGGCCTTCCCAAAGTGCGCGTGCCTTTGCAGCCTTTAATAAACTGAGACTAGCCCTCGGAGACGCTCCGTGTTTTACGTATGGAAGCAGATCGGGAATCGTTTTTTCCTCAGGACGGGTATTACGAACCAATCTTACGATATAACTTTTTAATTTCGGCTCTATATGAACTTTATCGACTAAAGAGGAGAGTTTAAGAATTTCGCGAGAACCGGCAACTTTCCGAATTCGTCTTTCACCTGGTGATAAGCGACCATGTTGGTCCAAGATAGCCAGCTCTTCGTTCATCGCGGGATAATCCACAAGAACCTTCATGAAGAATCGATCCGTCTGAGCTTCCGGCAACGGATAGGTTCCGTCCTGATCGATCGGATTTTCCGTAGCGAGAACTAGAAAAGGGCGCTCTAATGGAAACGTATTTTCTCCGATCGTTACGGTCCGTTCTTCCATACATTCCAATAAGGCCGATTGTACTTTCGCGGGTGCTCGGTTAATCTCGTCCGCTAAGAGAATCCCGGTAAAGATCGGGCCCTTTCGGGTTCTAAAATCCCCGTCTTTCGGATTGAATACTACTGTACCCACTAGATCGGCCGGAAGCAAGTCCGGAGTGAATTGCACTCTCTTAAAATCCAAGTCCAAGGCGGCGGACAAGGATTTGGCCAAGAGCGTCTTTGCAAGACCGGGCATCCCCTCCAAGAGCACATGGCCTTGACAGGTTAGAGAAAGCAGTAAACTGCGGACGACCGCATCTTGTCCTGTGATCTCGCGCGAAAGCTCGTCTCGAATTTTATCCAGCGTGTCTTTCGCAAAAACTAAGTCCGCTTCGGTTAAGGAATTATTTTCCATTGGCAGGGATTTTGGCTCCATATGATCTCGTCGGTTCTATCCGAATTTAACGTTCCGCAGTCCAGCGACCAGAACTATTGGTGCCTTGGTAGGCTCCCTGGATTTTTTTGCCCTCGAGCTCTCCCATATACGTTTGGTTAAACGGAACGTTACTGCCTATCTCCGAACAGCGAGCCCCCGTGCAGGATCTAATATATCGAATGGATTTTCCGGTCACTTTAATTTGACCTAAGGACTCGTTTACACCTTTCCCCCAATTGGAAAAACGCATAGTACCTCCGATCCCTCCCGTCTTTCTCGGGAATAAAACCAGCACACCCTTGTGCATTCCCACTTGAAGCTTATAAGTACCGATAAAGCTTTTTTCCGCGTCGCTTAACGGAACTTGGCCGGCTTTTAAGGATTGGGCGTCTTCCAAAAATTCGATCTTTTCGATCGTTTCCAAAGGGATAGTAAAGTCCGGGTCTTTTAAGACTAGTCTCTTTTCATCCAAGGAAATCAGCGTCCCTTCCGTAAAAGATCCGCTGTATGTAACTTTCGCCTGACGGCCGATGGAACCGCAGCCTTTACTCCAATAGCCGAGCAAAAAGAAAATCGATGCGGTAAATAGAAATCCCAAGGCAATTGCCTTGGGACCCGAAATTTCAAACTTAGGTTTTGTTTCGTTCATCTTTCTCCGGGAAAGCAGGATTATTTACAATTCTGCATTTCTCCCATTTTGGAATTTTCCTTTCCGTTGATGAAGTATTTCTTTCCTTGGGGAGTGGACCAACATCCGTTCTTGGCATTTGTCCCGACCATGATAGGCCCTTCTCCCAATTTAGTTCCTGACTCATCATATTCGACGGCCTTATTTTCATCAATGATATCGAAACTCTTCTTGCCGTTTTTATAATATGTAAACGGAAGATCCGGGCGAAACTTCGCGTTCAATTCGTCGTTCTTATCGTCGATGAGAAGGATGGAAAAACTCATCTTTCCTTTCCCAATAATTTGGCCTTCTTTATCGTATGCTTCGGCAGAAGACATCATGAATTCGTTCGACATCGCTCCTTTGTACGCGATGTTTCCGTTACTCCAATAGAATTTCCAATCGCCTTTGCGAGTATGATCCCTCTGGCCTTCCGCAAAAACCTTTCCATTTTTGTAATATTCTTTCCAAGGACCTGTTCTAAGCGATTTTCTATCCGCGCCAGTGCCCTTCGGCGCATAGGCACCGTCCGCCTGAACTTGTCCGTTGTCGTAATAATTCTTCCAATTACCGATCTTCAAATCTTCGGTATAATTACCTTCGGAAGAGAGAGTGTTACCGTCCTTTTGATAATTGATTTCGTGGCCGCTCTTTTGTCCATTCTTGTAATCCGTCACGGACTTTTTAGCCCCGTCTTCCGCATAATACTCCTTCCAGGTGCCTACCTTCTTATCGTCGGCGTACGTGCCCTCTTCTAAAAGAAATCCTTTATCCGATTTAGACCAGTATGGTCCGTTCTTCTTATCGGCTTTGTACGCCGTGCTTTCGGTTTGAGTACCGTCTTTCGTCAGCTTCTTTTCTTCTCCCTCTTTTAAACTGGCAACGTAAGAGGTTTCCCGCAATGTTTCCCCGGTTTCGTAGAGAGTTTTCCAAATTCCTTCCCGCTTATCGTCCTTATAGTCGCCTACGCGAGCGAGCACGCTGAATTTCTTTTTATTTGCGTCTTCCTTCTCCGCGTATTCTTTCCAAGTCCCGTTTCGTTTCAGTTTCTTAATCTGATCCGGAGTCAAGGCCGAGACCAGATCAGGCGTGCAGGGCTTGCCGGAACAATCGAGAGTAACGGGGCCTTCGGCTTTTAAGTTGAATGTTTCTTTAAACTTTTCTACTCGCAGATTCGGATCCAAAATCTGGAACTCCTGGTCTTTGCCTTTATTTTCCGCAATGTTAAGTGAAGAGCACCGAGCGAGAATCGCCGCGGCGAAAAAGAGAATTACAATACGTTTCATGGAATTGCCTTATGAAAAATCTAACTCCCTAACCTAAGGTGTCGCCGGAAACCCGTCAACCTCCTTTCCCGAAGGAGAATGTCGAATCTGCCGCATACGGAGGGAGAAAAAATTTTGCGCCGGATCATTATACCCCGCCCTCGTGGGCGGGGGCCGGAGCGAAGCGGTGGAATTGCCGTATTTCACAAAATCGACAATTCTTCAATTCTTTTTCCTTCTGGCGTGTCGCGGGGAGCTCCCACAAAGAAAGAATCAACTCGATGGAAAATTCGAAAGAGAAGAAAAAATTTATTGAGACGAATTCGGATCATGCAATCGAATAAATCTCAAAAAAGGACGATAGCAATCGATGGCCATGTGACCGCTGTCCGCAAATGCGTTGCAATCGTAATCTTTGGCCTCCGCCATATCGATAAAAGGAATTCCGTAGGACTTATTGATCGGCAGAATTCTTTCCCACCAAGGGGCCGGAATTTTTAGTTCGTCTAAAAGTTTTTCCAAAGGAAGGGACACTTCAGGACGAACGACAAGTGTGGGGATTCGATTTTCTCTTACGAGAGAAAGAATATTCTCATAAAACTTAAATTGCATTTCGGACGGAGCATACTTCGGGTAAATCCAGCCGATCGTACGGATGGAGCTATCCTCCAACTTTCCGAAATCCCGCTCCACAAAAGCTCCCGCAGGAGAAAAAGCGTTCCCCTTGTCCTTGTACAAGGAATCGATCGTCATTTTCTTAATAAGCTCGGCCATTTCGAACTTTTGATTCGTAAGCCGATTCACTACATTAGAGAGATAGGGCTTGTTTTTACTCACACCGAAGAAAGTATTTCCGAGATAATAATTTACGTTTTCTCGGCCTAGGTCCCAGGCGTGAGACAGAATAAATCTCAGGTCGAAGCTATTGGCAAGATTCGATTTTTTGAATGTAGTGCTATTCGCATTAAACTGGAAAGGGTCCGCTTCCATTACTAGAAAGTCGGGCTTAACGCCGGCCTCCGTCATTCTCTCCAAAAAATACAGATAATAAGCGGGAGTCGTTACCGCCGAAGAAAAATTGTAAACGTCCCAGTCCGGATAAAAATCCAAAATTTCCTGGTTTTTAAAATAAAGCATCCGGGAAGAACCCATCAGCACGACTAGCTTCTTCTTAGGTTTTTCGCGGGCTTGATTCCCGTATTCGCGGATCAGTTCTTTTAATAGATCCTGTTTAACGTCGTAGTAAATATATGTGAATTCGGTTTTAAGGTAATCCCGGACCTTTTCCAAAAAGAAAAGCTTATCCACTAAGAATATGAAAAGAAAAAGGAGTACGGGATAGAATAGATACGGTTTCGTGAGAAAATTCTGGATTTCCTCGGATTCAATCTTCCGTTCGGACACGGACTCAAGACTCCCCGATCAAGCCGGGGTGTCAATCCTAAACGGAAAGTCGATTATGCCGTAGCTAAAGTCTCGGAAGACTTTCTACGTCTTTGAACATCGGCCAGCCAATCCTGAGCGCCCTTTTGGTAGGAAACCAAACGCTTAACATACACTCTTCTCTCTGGATCCAGAATTTCTCTGGCTTCGCGAATGATCTCTTCCACGATTTTAATGTGAAAGGAGAAATGGCTCGCAAATAGATTAAAGTGTTCCCTCTCCTGAGACAGCCAATCCTTGGATTGGATATCTTTGAAAAAATCTTCCATGCGACTGATGTCGGCATCGAAGTCGGAGTCGTAAGGGGAGTTCAGGATGGCGATCGTGTCCGTTATGTCAGTAAGACTTTGAAAATAGGAGTCTAAATCTTGATATTCCACCGGCACTACCACCTCAGAAAAGAAATCCTTCACGGACTTTCCTAGGACGGGGTAAAACCCTAAGATCGATTGGAGAGAACCGCGAAGCCCTGTTCACAACAGGTTCAATTGTCATTTTTTTTTAGGGGGTCAAGGCATCAATCGCTTTTTTGCATCCATCGAAAAGAAGAACTCGAAAGACGATCTAAGAAGTCGTTTGGATCTGGGCGGCTCCCTCGCAGGCTCGGGCCACGCTGCTTCAGGCTCCGCTTCGCTTCGGTCCCGGCATGATTTAAACTGAAATACGATCAATCTCGGAAAGGTGCCGTGACTGGTTCCCACCTTTCGCATCGTTGCCGCAGAACAAATACGGTTAAAACACCGGAACCATTTTATGGGAAAATGCGAAGACGTAAAGCCTCGGAAAAAATCGGGAATAACCGCTTCCAAGATACCCCGACAAATTAAGAAAGTACGGGATTCTTCCGTAATCTTCATTTTCGGACTTTATCGAAAAATCAGAAATGTATCGATATGTACCGGGCAAACAGAAACGATCAATCGGCTATTTTGCCATCGATTCGACGGAAACGTAATCCATTCCGAACGCTTCGGAAACGGCTTTGTAAGTAATATTTCCTTGAATGATATTCGCTCCCAGCGATATTTCGTGATTTTCAAGGACGGCTTGTCTCCATCCTTTATTCGCAATTTCTAATATATATGGGAGTGTGGCATTTGTAAGAGCCAACGTGGATGTTTTCGGGACGGCGCCCGGCATGTTCGCCACGGAATAATGCACGATGGAATCGATTATGTAAGTCGGGTTCTCGTGAGTGGTAGGCTTTGAAGTTTCAAAACAACCGCCTTGGTCTATAGAAACGTCCAGAAGCACGGCTCCGGCTTTCATCGTCGAAAGCATATCTTTCGTGACCAATCTCGGAGCCTTCGCACCGGGTAATAGAACGGCTCCGATAACCACATCCGCAATTCGAATCAACTTTCGAATTTCCGAAGGAGTCGATTTTACCGTAATGCAATTCTTCGGCATGATTTCGGATAAATGACGCAATCGCTCGACATTCGTATCCAATATATAAACTCTCGCTCCCAATCCTGCTGCGATCTTAGCGGCATTGGACCCGACAACCCCGGCTCCCATGATGACTACGACGCCGGGTTCCACCCCCGGGACACCCCCAAGAAGAACTCCGTTTCCTCCGTAAGTCATTTCCAGATATTTTGCTCCTTCTTGAGCCGCCATCCTCCCCGCAATTTCACTCATCGGGGTAAGTAAAGGAAGAGAACCGTCGAGCTTTTGAACGGTCTCGTAGGCGAAACAGATTGATTTAGTTTTTATGAGGGCCTTTGTCAGTTCTTCGGAAGCGGCCAAATGCAAAAACGTAAATAATATTTGGTCTTTTCTGATTAGATCGTATTCGGAAGGCTGCGGCTCCTTCACATGCAATAAAATATCCGCTTCCTTAAAAATCTCTTCCCTCTTTCGCACGATCCTTGATCCGTGCTCGGAATATTCCAAATCCGTAAAACCGCTTTCCTGCCCCGCTCCTTCCTCCACGAGGACCTCGTGTCCGTTATGCCCAAGGATCTCCGCGCCCGCGGGCGTCATGCAGACTCGATTTTCGGCGACTTTGAGTTCTTTCAAAATTCCTATTTTCATACTGGCGGGAAAGACACCTTTATCAGAATATTTTCAATCGCAGAACAGAAGATGATAAACGAATAATTAATTGCAATCAATCTTAACTAGGAAAGTGACTGCCGACCGGGATCCTTTCTCACTTTCTTCGTTCGAATTAATTTTATAGCAACCGCTAATAAATCACTCAGATCTCAAAATTCGGAACTTACCGAATTTCCGATGCGCTCAACAATCGAGTGCCCTTGTTTACCGCCGTCGCTTACCTGAACATTTAGCGATAATGGAAAAAAGTTTAGTGCCTCAGTTGCGGCTCAAATACTCCAGCAAATGCATACTTTCCTCGTCCCATCCTTCGGAGGCAGCTTCGATCCAGTGTTCGAATTTTTCCCCTGCAGGATATCCGGAATTCGTTAAGCGAAGAATGGTCGCAGTTTCGCCATCGCGCTGAAATTCCAGTTTCAACTCGATTGCGCCCGCGGGATGATCCTGCCATTCCAAAACTAATTCTTGGAACGGAACGATTTTTTTGTATATACCGTTAGACGTCACCTCCCCTTCCGGACCTAAATTCCAAGTCCAGGAAAACGCAGCGCCTATCTTGGGTCGACCCGTCACCTTATCGGCAAGCCAATGAATGAGTTCTTCGTTCACTGTAACGGCACTCCAAACTTTCTCTAAAGGATATTCGTATCGGAATTCCTTAATTATGCTTCTTGTATCCATACTCAAAGAGGGTTTTCCTTCAATGGAAATCTTTATATAACTTCTTAAACAATACTTTCTCTAAAAAAGAGGGAGAAATATTTCTCATCCACTTTAAAAAAAATCCGCTTCTATCCATGATCACCAACTTTGATTTAGGATTTTCCACCGCAGAGATCATCTTACGCGCAACTTCTGTCGGAGATTTACTCTTCCCTTGATAATGAGATTCGCCCAGACGATTGCCATCGCCGTCCAAACCGTTCGCTCTTAAATTCGTTTTAGTATAAGGAGGGCAGAAAATGATAAACCTTAATCCTTCTTCCCCTAATTCGATCCGAGCAGATTCCATCACTGCGTGCAACGCCGCTTTAGAAGAAGAATATGCGCTTCTCCCGGGAATTCCGTATAACCCGCTCACCGTAGATGTGGCAAGGACTGTTCCCTTCTTTTTTTTAATATACGGCAACAATCGAAGAGTCAAAAGCACCGGTCCGAAAAAATTAACTTCGAAAGCTTTACGAAATGCTTCCATTTGAGTTTGATCAAATCGTGAATGAGCGGTTATGCCGGCGTTATTAAATAGTACGTCGATTCCGTCGGTTATCTTTGCAAGCTTACTCGCTGCTTTGTTGATTTCTTTTTCGGAACTGAGATCCACCGGAATGTGAAAGAGTTCCGCAGCACGACGCTCATGCCCTTTTGCAACCTTTTTGATTAGCTCAGGTTCGGTACGCGAAAGATTAATGATTTTGCACGGAATTTTAGATAGCAATTCCAGGAGAGAAGCTCCGATCCCCGAAGATCCTCCCGTAATCACGATTGTTTTGCCTTTCCAGGCATCCGTCTGCATTGGCGTTTATTTTTCCACTGTCAAAGGTAGATTCAAGGATTTTTTCTTACTTGATCCGTTACGATCTCTTCTCTTTCGCAGTCGGGTTGGAAATCCCGTCTGAACCAACTTCGTCTTGGATCAGCCTCGCTTCCGCTCGGAAAGTGAGATAGGACCAAAACCAAGTAATTAATATTGAGACCTTATTTTTAAAACCGACTTGATAAAATAAATGCACGAACAACCAAGCTGCCCATCCGAAAAAGCCTTTCAATCTCCAAAGCCCGACTTGTGCGACCGCGTCCTGTCTGCCGATGGTAGCCATACTTCCCTTATCAACATATTTAAAGATAGATCGTTTCTTACCTTTCAAATCCCCGAAGATCAAGGAAGCCGCATAACGTCCCTGCTGCATCGCAACGGGAGAGACTCCCGGCAAAGGTCTCTCCAAATTTTTGGTAAAATTGGCGATATCGCCTATAACGAATACTTCCGGATGGCCCTCGATATTACAGTATTCGTCCACCATCACGCGCCCGGTCCGATCCAACGGAACTCCTAACGCTTGACTGATCGCGTTCGCTTGAACACCGGCAGCCCAAATGATATTCGAAGAACGAATCGTACACCCGTCCAAATGAACGCCTTCCTCGTCAATATTAATCACTTTCGTCCCAACTAGAACTTCCACTCCCCTCTTTTCTAAGCGGGTCTTGGCGAACTCGCTCAGATTCGGATGGAACGCCATCAACAACCTGGGTGAAGCTTCGATTAAGGTAATTTTAGATAATGCCGGGTCTATCGTATGAAACTCGTTTCGAACTATCTCGTGGGATAGTTCGGCAATGGATCCTGCAAGTTCCACACCGGTCGGGCCGCCGCCGATGATTACGTAATTGAGTAGAGACTTAGCGATCTCCTTATTCTCTTCCAATTCCGCACGCTCGAAGGAAAGAAGCAATTTTGTCCGAATCTCAAGCGCGTCCTTTAGGTTTTTCAAGCCGGTGGTATATTTTTTCCAATGATCGTTTCCGAAGTAGCTAGTGCGGGCGCCTGCGGCAAGTATCAGAAAATCATAATTTTCTGAATGATCC
>NZ_AHMO02000006.1 GCF_000243715.2 Leptospira broomii serovar Hurstbridge str. 5399 | reverse complement strand
GAATTGACTGGAGTAGGTAATCAATAATTGTAGTTGGTGGTCGGAACAAACATAGTTGATCCGACCGCCTTGATTGTCAATTTTCTACCGCCCTTCGGTTGGTTACTTGTTATCTGCCTAGGTCAGACTTTGCTAGACCTACGCCAGCTACCAAGTCCGAAGAATTTCGAGGTGTTCAGCCGAAGAAATTCAAATGATTTAAGCTGGTTTGAGATGAGCGACAATCTGAAATCAACTGGTTGAGCCAAGAGCAGAGGGCAGACTGCCCAATGTTTCGAACTGAAACATTGGACACTATCAACTGTATATCGCCTTTCGCTACGGTTGACCTCATTAGTCTTTTTTCCGCTATCCTAGCCACGGAACAAATGAGAGCCACACAAGGATGACCACCCCGACCGATTATTACAACACTACGCCCGTCGACGGCATAGAAAACACTCACCATCTAACGGCTATCTATCCGCTTCTATTCTTGCTGCTAGAATGAGGGGCGGAGATGTTATCTTTATCGTTTGTTTCATCTCAAAACGCTGTTATGAAAACAAAAAAGTCGACCACCAACACCTTGGTGATCGACTTGTACGCTCTTGCCTTTTTATCTAATGTTTGGTAGTATCTACCTACAAACATTAGCAGTTAAAACTGACATGCGGTAACCGTGAATTACCATGTGTTGGGATTGTAGTTCGCATTGGCGTGCGATTACAATCACTGCTTTTTTTTTGTATTTGTTGAGGTGATTGTATAACTATTCATCTCAACTAGTCAACTACTTATGAATATTTTTACCGCTATAATTCAAAATTTTGCCCTCTAAGGGCTTTTTTTGATTTCAAAAATAGTTTATGCGGTCAAAAATCAAAATGAGCTTATAGGCGAAATTTTCTAAAATTTATGAATGCTCATTTACCCTTTTCGTTTCAAAAAGCCATGAGCATAGATTTAATGCGGTTTTAACCGCATTTTCTAAAAAATAGGTAACGCCCACTTACACAAGTCAAAAATTTCAGACTAAAACCAGGTTTTATCTGTACTTTTTAACTTGTGCGTGGGCTTGCTCTTCAGCAAGAATAAAAATTGCGTTCCGCAATTTCAAAAATTCGCTAATGCTCATTTACACATTTCGTTTTTTCAAAACAAAACAAATGAGATTTTCGTCATTAGTTTATGACGAAAATAAGGCGTCTTTCAGACGCAAAAATTGGAGAAAATACACTCAGAAAATTTCAAAAAATATTGCCGAAGGCTATCGAGAAAATCGAGCCATAACGGAGTTACCCATTATGTGTTTTTGGTACTGTACCAGAAACGCTTAAATGGGCATTAACAAATTTTCTTAAATTTTTCTTTCCGTAAATTTATCCCAGTCAATGTAGCGGAGCATAGCGAGCATAAGAATTGACTGGAGTAGGTAATCAATAATTGTAGTTGGTGGTCGGAACAAACATAGTTGATCCGACCGCCTTGATTGTCAATTTTCTACCGCCCTTC
>NZ_AHMO02000005.1 GCF_000243715.2 Leptospira broomii serovar Hurstbridge str. 5399 | reverse complement strand
TTCCCGTAGCTATCCACAACCGCGTTCTTACCAAGTGACGAGGCTATCTGGTTTACCGCGTTTTGTTTCGTTGTTATTGCTTGGTCGTTCAGCCGGCTCTCTAACGCTACGTTGCCTGCTCCAATCAACGATTGCTGGAATACTATTGTAATTAGGAGGGTTAGGGCCGCGCCCTTTGGGCCGGGCTGCTTCGGGTTCGGGCAGTCGCCCTCATCCAACACGCTCTTTTTTGTTAGCTTAGCTTTCATTTATTTATCCCGTGTTGGACAAAGCCCTGCGCATCCCTCGCGGGGGAGAGTTCACTCTTTTTCTATTAAGAGTGAAACATATTCCTATCCAATTCAATATTTAAATCTACTGGGTTTTGCAAATCTACTGAAATGGTTACTTCAAGCTTTGGTCCGCTATAGATTTCGTCTTCTTTTAAAAAATTCTCATAAATTATCGCATTTTCTACAAAGGTATTACGTATTTTTTGCAATGCCTTCTCGATATCAAATTTACCAATTATCAACAAACCAATCTCATTTGTAATGATGTATTGATCACCAGCATAGTCCATCAAAAACAAATCCCTCTCGCTGTTTAATTCGATTTTTATTGCCTCACGAGTAACTGACAAAGGATTCAAATGTGAAATTACGAATGGGCCGATAGAAAAATTATTTTTTTTACTCATCTTAATTTCGAAAAATAATATAACTTTCTTGAAAGTAGGATCAGCTATTTTGACATTTATGTTTGCTGGAAATTTAGCCCAAATCACGGTTTATTTGCTCCACGCAATTTTTTTAACGCCGATGGATCGACAGGTATTTTATCAGGACTAGTTCCTTCTCTTCCGGTTCCTCGCCCCCATTGAGGATTATCATTTGGGTTAATTTTTGATATAGGTGATCTATTTGGAACTTTATTAGGGTCAATTTCTACCCTGTATACAGGCTTCTCAGGTAATTGAAGATATTCTTTTGCATTCTTTGCATTATTATATTTTCTATCAGTGATATAAACTGGTTTCTGCGTTATTCCATCAGCCTTCGTGTTTGGTATTTCTCCAGTATTTCGAATAACATTCGCCTCTCCTTCGCTTACGTAGCGATACAAGGATTTGCCATTCGCCTTGCCTCCCCCCTTCGCCATCCCCAATAGTGGAACGTAATCGGATGCTGCACTTAGTCCTCCTATAATATAACCGCGAGCACGACCTTTATTATAGCCATCCTGATAATGCTCAGATTGATTCTTTGCATTGCTATCTAATGCATTTGCAGTCTTTTGACCTTCAATGACTCCGCCGCTGAGTATGTCTAAAGCACCAACAGCAGTCCTAGATTGACCCGCATTATACCCCTCTATCAGACCTTTACGATATTTTTTTGCAGCGTTAGCTATTTCATTCGGATCAGTAAGGTTATATTTCTCTTTTACTAATTTATTAAACTCAACTGGATCGGAATTCGAATATGGGTTCGCTGACAAAAATTTCCCGTTGCGAGCAGGATCCTTCATACATAGGTTATGAACAAGCACGCCGACTTTCCCAACAAAATATGTATGATTATTCTCTACTTCGAAATTATAAACCTTAGTCTTTTCCTTAACCTCTTCTATCTTAGAAATCCCAAGGGTTCCATTATATTCATTAGACCAAGACGCTGAGTTAGATCGGGAAGATTCGCTACCGATCGATGCTAAGGATGTTCCAATCGAAACATTCGAATGACTTTGGATTAAATGCGAATTGCGGATACTCGCTACTGTAACAGACCTTTCACCCGAACGTATGTTTTTAACTTCGGTAAAACCTTTACCTCTCAAATAAAAAGGGTGATCAGATGTTGTCGTTACTTCATAGCCGTTATCATAGGTAAGTTTATTAACGGAGAGAACTTCATTAACAAATAATTGTTTTACTCTCTGGTAAGATACCTTACCATTATTTTCATTGATCGATAATACATAATCCCCGATCTCGATTTTCTCAATGCGTTTTAAGCCTGATTTCGTCCGAATCAGTGTCCCTGCTGTAAAACAAGTCCTTTGAACATACTTTCCATTCTTATCTATAAACCCATTGCTATCGCTCGCGCCTAAACCCGTGCTACCAAGGAAGCTACCCACTACATCCTGAGTCGTTCTTCCCAACCAAGTAGATGCAGAGCTAGGATCGGTTAGAAACTCTCCCGCTTTAGCAAGAGTCGCCAAGACTCCATGCTGATCTGCTGCACTCGCATTCTCATTGTTTAAGATCTCTTTCTGAGGTTCATTCCCCGTTTCTGCTATGGCATTTCTACCGGCCTCTAACTCTGCACGTCCGGCAGTTAAATTCTCGTCAGCCTTACCCATCGCAAGGTTCTGGTTCAGATCACTATTAAAGTTATCGTTCACACTCAGGTTACCGAAACTACTAGGATTGTGCACGTTCCCCGTCGCTGACACTACGGTAGCGTTTCTATACGTGGCGGCTACTGTCGTATTTCCCTTACCGTCTATCGTTACGGAACCACCTACTCCGCTAGATCCATCCGATTCTTGGATTGTTAAGCTAGGTCCGCTATGCTGGCCTAGATTCACCATCGCTCCGGTATTCTGGCCAGGTGTTAGATTTACACTACCGCTAAACCCTGATTGCGGGTTATAGCTTACATTGCCATACGTCCCACCTATATTAAAGCTACTGCTTCCATGTTGTGAAAAACTGACTCCTGCATTCAGAGACGATGATCCTAATCCTACACTTCCTCCGAATCCTCCCGAGTAGCTATACGATACGCTTACGTTCACTCCGAACTGTCTCGCATACCCCGTTGCTGCCCCACTCGCCGCTCCTACAAGCGCTCCTTCCATTCCTCCGTTCTGGTAGCCTTGTACTGCTTGCAATGCTGCCTGCCCTACTGCCATCATCTCCGGGCCTGCTATAAAAGACGCCGCTATACTTGCTACTGTCACGAGTCCTGACGTGATCTCCTGTGTTCTAGCCTTGGCTTTCGCTTTCTTGTCTGCCTGCTTCTTTTCAAACCAGCTTACGAGTTGGCTTGCCATGTCAGGGCTCATCCCGGTTGCATTTGCAATCGCTGTAGCCATTGCAGCATTCACCTTATCCTGGATCTGGCCTTTAGCCCAGGACTCGAATGTCCCGCCCTGCAGCATTGCCTTCGCTAAGCTTTGTACATCCGATGCATAGCTTGCTGCCGATTGGGCCGCCGCTTGGAATGCTAGATCGTTCTTCGCGTTTTGTGCGTTCAGCGAGTTGATTTGCGTGTTTAGGGTATTGATTGCTGTATTATACGATTTATGAAACGAATCTTCGTTCGTTCGATTCTCTGTAAGAACCGAGTTCGCATCCCAGTTTTGGAATAGATTTCCTCCACTCGCTATCTTAATCGTCGATGGAGCTCCTATATAAACGTTTTGGTTCGTTTTCGTCGCTTCGTAGTCGCTTGAGTTCGTTGCATCTCCGCCTGCTTTCAGCTTAGCGTGGCCGTCTTCGATTG
The DNA here is from genome assembly GCF_000243715.2 of Leptospira broomii serovar Hurstbridge str. 5399. Lineage (NCBI taxonomy): Bacteria > Pseudomonadati > Spirochaetota > Leptospiria > Leptospirales > Leptospiraceae > Leptospira > Leptospira broomii. The sequence goes on along the minus strand of NZ_AHMO02000005.1, from coordinate 61 downwards.
CTGTCGTATATGTTATATTCCCGTAGCTATCCACAACCGCGTTCTTACCAAGTGACGAGGC
>NZ_AHMO02000003.1 GCF_000243715.2 Leptospira broomii serovar Hurstbridge str. 5399 | reverse complement strand
CCAAACAGAGGAAATTTTCGATTAAAAAATAGGCAGAATACTCGCAAATTTGCGAGTATTTAGATATAGATAGAGAGAAAATTAAAAAGTCATTTAAAATCAATAACTTACAAAATTCAGAGTATCATCTAGATGATACTGGGGAGTATCACTATTGATGATACTCTGATTTTAAAAAATGAAAATATTTGATACATAATGTAAAGTATGTGATACTGATTGTATCATATTTTTAACTAGTGAGTATCTATGGAAAATAGCTCAAATAATAATCAAAAATCGACCGAAAAACAATCAAGTACACATCATATTGATCCTAAGTTAGCACCAAAGGAAAATGCCAATTTTGTTCAAATCAAGGATAACTCGCTCAGAGCTATTCAGGGACTTATTCAGAAAAGCCCTGTATCAGCTCAAATTTTGTTTTTCTTCATCGAAAAGATGGGTAAGCTCAACAATTCCGTAATATGCTCATATCAGACGCTTATGGAGGTTACAGGCTATTCTAGACCTACAGTCGCAAGAGCGATCAAGCACCTCAAGGACAATAATTGGATCGATACTGTCAAAGTTGGAAGTGCTACGGCGTATTGCGTCAATGCTCAAATAGCTTGGAGAGCTGCTAACAATCAGCGGCATTATGCGATTTTTTCATCAACCGTAGTTGCAACTTCTACCGAAAATCCAGACTTCGAGGGAGATCGCAAGCTACGCAACATTCCTCACGAACTTAACTCGTTAATCGGAAAATCAATCCAGCAGGGCATTCCTGATGATATTGACGAATACGAACCTGAAGAGCTAGAAGATCCCGAACTTGATTACCGCACGTTGATGTAGGGGGTGTCGGGGGGAATTGCCGTGCAATTCCTCCTGACGGTAGGGCGAATTTATTCGCCCGATAACCCTGCTCGGTAGTTGCTCGGAGTGGCTGACACGTTGGGCGTGCCGTTCGAGATAAAATCACAAGCCTTGCCCCCCTCCTGCTGAACAAAGCGATACAGAATCACGCTCAGAGCGTGAAATAACGTCTTGGGGTTTGTCTTGGTGTCATTATGGGCGTTTCGCTCCCTTAGCCGTCAAGGTCAAGCCCTACGGGTCGCCTTTGGCGAACCTTGACCGCTAACCGCTCCACACCCTACATTTCACCAAGACAAGCCCCACGCCTGTTCTTACGGGCGAACAGCCCTATCCAAGGTTCTCACTCCGTCTAAGAATTTTAAAAATGATGTTTAAACCTCCTCAAATCGATTTTAAGGCACTTAAACCAAATCCTTCGATTTAAAATAAGCCTTACCTGTAAAATCACTTCTATGGCTTTCCTATTGCGTTTTTCGGTGGCATTCCACCAACCGATCCCACTCCGTCCAAGCTTCAATTACTAGCCCCAATCTTTGCAAGATTGTGGACTTACTCCACATTTTGCAAGCAAAATATCTCACTTCGCTCGGTAAGCCCTACGGGGTTCTCCATTCGCTACGCTCATTCCGCCTCGCCTTCAGCTCGTTGGCTTTCTGAACCACCCACCGCACTCCGATTTGCCTATTTAAGCGAGCATAGATTCGTACGGTTTGAAAACCTACCGAATCGCTCGCAGGAGAGGGAAATCCCCCTCCTTGACCTACCCCCTGCACGGATCTACGGGTCGGAGCTACGCCCTCCGCTCCGTTTTGCCCGCAATTCTGCGGG
>NZ_AHMO02000002.1 GCF_000243715.2 Leptospira broomii serovar Hurstbridge str. 5399 | reverse complement strand
ATATCTCAGTCTAAATTTTCTGTCCTCCCCCCGCGGCAACGATGTGTCGGGTGCGAAGCAGTCGCAGCGTTTGCGGGTAACGGTTAATATTAAAAGCAAAGAGCCGCTGAGACCGTAGCGAACGCGAAGCCCGGAGCAGCGTGACCCGGAACGAAGTGAAGGGGGCTGCCCAAAATGAAGAAAAAAGGCAAAAGCCAAGTAGCGTTAACCAAAGCGATCTTGCAAGGAGCGCAGGGTTACGAGAACGGAGGACTGAAGGGAGCACTGACCGGAGCGATCAGCGGAGTGGGTAGCGCGTATATGAACCCCTACGGGTTGAATGTAAACGTATCGTATAGCGACGAGGGTGGATTCGGAGGCGGAGTGAGTGTGGGTCCATCGACGTTGAACGTGGGAACCAATTTTTCAGAGCACGGCACTACTTCGTTTAACATAGGCACGAAAGCTGGTAATTTAAAGTATGATCCGGCAAGCGGGTTCAGTGGCAGCATCAACATGACGGGAGGAAATCCGAACGGAGTGATGGTGAATGTGGGGCAACACCAGGGTCCGAGCTTGACATATCAGAGAACGGAAGAGGAGACTCAACTGGGAGGTTCGGTGACGATCTCGGGGAATGGGGATACGACAATCAGTGCGACGGATTATAATGCGACAGCGGTGTCGGTGACCGGGAATCTGAATGATCCTGGTAGTTTCGGTAATGCTACGTTTAACAATAACTTTTATGCGGATGTGAACCAGAACCAGGCGATGGCCGGGGGAGATCAGTATATTCCTGAGATGAGGCAGACGGAGCGGACGAGCGGTACTTCGAATGAGAGACCCTATGATCCGAGTTCTTGGCCGGTGACCCCGGATCAGCTGAGTCTCGCGAAAACTAAAGTAGCAGATGAAAGCGCAGATATAGCAAACTAAAAAATACTGTCAGACTCATCTTCTTAGGGATCGATTTTGGAAAGACCTGAGCCTCGCAAAAACTAAAGTAGTAGCTGAAGATGTTTTAATCTCTAATGATTCTCTTTAATATAAAGCTTTAAGATTGGTGCCCACTTCGAAGAAGTTTCGCCAATCAACTCAAGTGATTTGGTTTCTGAAGGGTTTGCCAAAATGATGTAAGGAGGCTTCTTGATGATGGGGTATTCGTCCTGGATTCTTTTTATATTATAAAACATTATTCTAATAAAAAGAGAAACGATCGGATGTACCGTGTCATTTTTTATTTCTAGGAATCGATATAACTTGATAAACTCTGTTCGGTCCGAAAATTCATTAATGAAAATTCCATTTTTGGAAAAATATGCGAGGGTTCCCATTTCAGCAAACAAACCAATATACGTCTTTGTTTTTATCTTCCGATCAATTTCTTCTGCAAGACGTTTATAACCATTTCTACTTGACCAATTTGTGTAAATTGGCATTTCCGAAAAGCCTCCGGTCTCTTTACCAGTCCAGGCGAATCCGATTAGCTGTAATAAGAGCATGAGGAAAATCCAAATGATTCGAATTTTTTTGCGTAAGTTATTTGCAAAAAATAAAATAGTTACACTGGAATTTAAGCATATCAGGAATGGCGCATAATACCAATGATACGGCGGTACTTTTAGGGTTGAGAATGCAAAATAATGAATAACCCCGGACGCGAGGACAAGCATTCCTAATTTATGGATCGGATTAAACGGTTTTTTCAAAAAAAAGAATGCGGGCGCAAAAAGAAGTAAAGGAAGAATGGAGAAAATGCTTTCTCTAGTATATGAATTGAAATAAAGGAGCCATCCATTTTTGAATCCATATCCTCCTCCCCATGTTTTTTCTATTTTTTTAATTAAAAGTGTATCGGGGAAAAAAGATCCAAAATGCTGCCAACTAAAGAAAAGCCATGGAAGGACGACAACTAAGGCTAAAACCGGAGAAAGAAGCTTTCTTTTAATTCCTTTACTTGTTAACCAAAAGGGGAAAGCGAGTAGGACTGCATCTGGTCTGGTTAAATACAAGAAGCCGATAGCCAGTCCGAACCAATACGTCGAATCTTTTAGATAGAGTAGAATGCTCAGAAAAAAAATAAGAATTAGAAGAGCGCTCTCGAGTCCCATCGTGGAGATGATTAAGGGATTAAATAAGAATATAAAACTGAGCGTAAATGCGAATAATCGGGAAAGATTTAAGATTTTACCGATTTGGTAAGAAACGATGAAAAATAGGTAATGTATGAAGACTGTGAAGATGAAAACTGAGAGTTCTGGGTCCCGTACGAGTACGTTAATGAGCGATAATAAGATCACATTCAGGGGGGACGATGCCGAGTTTGAAGGAAGTCCGGGATACATCCCCCATTCAAAATGCTCGGAAAGATTTCGGACATACGTTAAGGTGATATACGTATCGTCGATAAATGAAGTTATAAACAATTGAACAAAAAAAGGGATCAATAAAAAATAGACGAAGATTGAAATCTTCCAAAAATCTTCTTTATTTTCTAGGATTCGTTTCCAGTTGAAATTCCAGGTTTTGATTGTCATGTAATAGCGTCTTGTAAATTTTCTTTCTAGGAAGTTTTATAACTCTTTACGGTAATTTTTCGTAAATCGTTCAGAATTTTAACCTAACTCTTTTTTTATTTTTTCTTATTTTGTCGATTCCTTTTCGGGGTTCTTTACAAAATCTAAGATTCATGAAGCAACATCTACTTACACTGAAAGGAATCAAGTAGTCGTTTCGTGAACGTTAGGAAGTAATAAATAAGATTGAAGTGGAAGGGTTCAGAGATTTTGATATTGATTTTAAAGAATAAAAGTTAGAATTTTCTGTCCTCCCCCGCGGCAACGATGTGTCGGGTGCGAAGCAGTCGCAGCGTTTGCGGGTAACGGTTAATATTAAAAGCAAAGAGCCGCTGAGACCGTAGCGAACGCGAAGCCCGGAGCAGCGTGACCCGGAACGAAGTGAAGGGGGCTGCCCAAAATGAAGAAAAAAGGCAAAAGCCAAGTGGCGCTAACAAGGGCAATCTTTCCACCTTCTCCTAAATGCGCGCTTAAGATTGGCAATATAGAATATCGGACGGAGGTCCTCCGAAATCGAAAAGAAAGCCTTGATCGGATTCATTTGAAATATTGGCGCGAATGTCCGCTTTGTAGTCAAATCGTGCATCACTATATCGAATAGAATCGAGTTGGAATTAGTAAGGACCAGGAAAAACTTCTTTGAGGAATCAAACAGAATGCGGATTTCGGTTTTGAAGATGAAAAACCGTTCAGCGGGCTCCGCGGTGAAAAAAAAAGAATCTTTTAAATTTAGTTTATTTCACTATTATGTTTTTTTAAACTTTTCAAGGTTTGATTTATCTTTATTAGAATTGGAAATGTCGGCTTGGTATTTTTTCGAGTCTCGGTATAACGTTTTACCGTTTTGAGATTTTTAAAATATTGGACATCGAGGGAATCGCAGGGAAATCTACTCATTTCTGAGTCACTCATCGGAGAAATTTTCCATGATTCGAAGCCGTATCCTTCTCGTCGTTTCCTTATTCGCAATGATTTCCTGTACTTCGATGAATTTCGTAGGTCCTGCTCCGGTTCGTAAGGAACGGATAGGGCAAAAATCTAAAGTCGCACTTGTGGGATTTCATCCTTACCGTTCGATACTAGTCGGAGAAAAGATAAACGGTTGGCTAACCGCGACTTGCAATATAGAACTTGCGAATCAGTACGGTAAAAAGTTTAACGCCGCTTATTTTAAAGGTAGGCGGAACGTTGTTTCAAAGCATGTCATGGTCGTCCCTAAATTCGATCAAGTCTTAGGTGGAATTTCGTGGGGAGAACCTATTCGGAATTTCCCAGCATCCGGTTTAGATACGGACGCGCCTCAAGAGCGGATTAAAGAATTCATAAATTTTTATTATAATAAGTCTGAGGCGGGAGCGATCCCGGATCTTTGCGAAGTTTTGGACTGGGATCCTAAATCGAATTCCTTTCAATTACGAAAAAGGAACGTGGACTACTACGCTGTCGGCATTTTTGACCCTCGATTTAGATATTATACTTTGTTGGGTGCGATACTCACGGTTCCGACGAGTATGATTAGCCTATTCACTCTAGGAACCCTTCCTGCTATTCAAGAAATGAAAACGGTTTCTACTTTTAGGATCTATGATGCAAAATTGAATCTGATAAAAGAGGTAGTTACGGATAATTCTTTTTGGACGATGGACGCTTGGTGGGTTTTCCCCAGTCCCCGGAGTCGGGCAATCGAAAAGTTTACGTATGACGCTCCGGTTTGGGAAAGGGATGTGGAGACTTTGGAGAATTCTTGGAATCCGGAGTAGATGTTTTTAATCTGGAATGAATTTAATTATATAAGATTTTACGCGTCTTAAGACCGTGAGGAACGTTTCGACTTAGCTCGTCGATTTTATTTTTACTTAAACGATTAGTTGAGTTAAAGTCGGTGGATGAGTCGCGGCATGCCCCATTTATCTCCGCGAATTGCTTTCCAACCTTTTCTTCAGCAATGTTCCAGCTATTCGGCGGTCGAAGAAAATATTCTTCATTGATTCAAACCAGCGCTCCGGACCAGGCAGGATCTAACTTTTCGATATCGCTGATTGCTTCTAAGAATTGACGCTCGACCTTTTTTCTAGCTTCCATCCAAGTCTTGGGCTTCAATTTTTCTGAATACTTTTACTTTTCAACGAAGAGATTAAGGTTTGAAATGACTATCGATCGTACATGCAAAAAAAGATCCGGCTGCTTCCCGGAATGCCCGGCTGCAAATGAGTTAAGGTCTTCCGTCACCGTGTACCTGCGATTTTCCCCTGCGTGATCTTAATCTTCTCAGATACCCCTTTCTCTTTGGGTCCGCGACTTTTTTGCACGCGTTTTTATTAGAGCAACCGAGCTGCATTTTGCCGGGCTCGTGTTAGAGAATCTCGAAGTCTTGCATGAGGATCATAGCTGCGTCTCCGTCGAAAAAGGGGTAAAAGACTTGACGTATTTCAATATATAGCCATATATTTATATAACATATTAACTATGCAACAGCTCGACTCTACCTTTGCCGCCCTCGCAGACTCCACCCGCCGCGCGATACTGATGCGTCTCGCGAAAGGCGAATTAACGGTTATGGAGCTCGCTAAACCCTTTAAAATGAGCCAGCCGGCCATCTCGCGCCACCTCAAAGTTTTGGAGCAGGCCGGCCTTGTCTCAACTACGATCCGCGCGCAGGCGCGTCCGCGACGACTTGAAACTGCTCCGCTCAAAAAAGCCACAGATTGGATTGAGAAATACCGCCAGATGTGGGAGAAGCGCTATCAAGCACTCGATGGACTACTCGAGGAATTGAAGACCATGCAAACAATAGGAGACCAACAAAAATGAAAGCAGATCAAAAAGAATTGAAGATAGAACTTCGAGGCGAAACGGAAGCCGTGCTCACACGCTACTTCGCCGCACCGCGTAAATTGGTATTCGACTGCCATACCAAGCCCGAGTTAATGCGCCGGTGGCTGATTGGCCCCGAAGGCTCAAGGCTTGAAACTTGCGAGGTCGATCTTAAGATTGGCGGCAAATACCTATTTGTCTACGTAGACTCAAATAAAAACAAATTTTGCGTTTATGGAACATTTCGGGAAGTGATCGTACCTGAGACGATAACAAATACCGAGAATTACGCGGTGGACATGTCGGCCTTCAATCCGAATGCTCTCGAAGATCCGAATGCTACCGTCGAGTCGCGTACCTTCACGATTGAAGGTAATGGAACGCTCATGACACACGTATGTAAATTTTCTTCAGCCGAAGTGCGTAAGATGGTACTCGAAACAGGCATGGTCGACGGTTGGGCAGTATGTTGCCAAGAACTCGATAAACTATTGTTGGAGATCGCTTGAAATATCTAAGGCATGTAGCTAGGTTTGATCCGACGAACGACAAGCCCGCTCACGAGTACGTTTCAATACTGAAGCCCGGTTCGGAATGGAGGCATGAACGTATCGATGATAAATGGACGATCGATATTATCGGTAAGGTTTCCTCCACGTCGCCTAGTTCTTTCATGGGATAGGCCGAACGATGTTGAAGAAGAATCAAATCGTTCTTGGAATCGGGCGGCAATCTTCTATTAATACAAATTTCGGTGATCTAATTACATTGAGATATTGAGCATCTGATTTTTTTATAACTTTCAGATGGAGAATAAATATGATTCATTCCTATTCCGGTCGATGCGCTTGCGGTACGATTCGTTGCGGTATTTCGACGAACCGATATGTATGATTGTCAGAGCCAGGACCGTCGACGGATTCGCTTTCGAATCGAGAAATATTCGGAAATAAATCTCATTTGCCTTAGAGAGATTTTTGCGATTTCTAAGTAGCTTCCTTTAGAGTCAGATATTTCCGTTGAAATTCGTTATTAGGAATCTGCCCGTCATTATCGATCGTTAGTCCATCGCGTAATCCTAACAGAAAATACATTGCGACTTCCCCTTTATTCTTAACGGGTATCGTTCCTCTATACTCCGTTTTGAAGAAATCTTTAATAAGTTCATAAGTGCTCTGAGAAATATTGATCTTACCCGGTTCGCCTGCCGATTCGAGCCGCGAAGCCGTGTTTACAGCGTCTCCCCAAACATCAAAGGCAAACTTTTTCTTACCGATCACTCCTGCAATCACCGGTCCCGAATGAATTCCAAGGCGCATTTCCCAAAACGGCAACCCTAACTCTTTTTTAATCGATTGCATCTGATTCATAAACGCTTGGAATTCTAGAGCGGCTAAGCAAGCATCTATCGCGTGAGTTTGATTCCTAGCCGGCAACCCGCCCACGCACATATAGGAATCGCCGATGGTCTTGAGTTTTTCGAGATTGAATCGATGTACAATCTCATCGAATTGCGAGAAGCAACCGTCCAATTCTCGAATCAAATCCGCCGGCGACATCAGTTCCGCGATGCTCGTAAAACCTTTAAAGTCGGTAAATAGAATCGTAGCTGATTCATAAAGAATGGGACGAACCTCTCCTTTTTCCTTTAATTCTCCGGCGACGTCGGCAGGAAGAATATTGAGCAATAGAGCGTCGGTTTTTTGCCGAGCCGCTTCCGTTTCTTGGAACAGATGCGTGTTTTGGATTGCTCCTGCGATCTGCGTACAGAATCGTTCTATACTTGCAATCTCATCTTTTGTTAAATCCCATAATTCGTCAAAGGCGGTAAACGCCATGATAGCGACCGCTTTGCCTTGAATTAACAACGGGATCTGTAAAAAAGCGCTGTTTCCAAGATGATTTTGAAATTCCCGGTCTATCTGGGTGACGTAACGACCCCATCGATTTACGTCGCTGACATATAGAGTTCTGAGTCTGCGGTAGGTGATCGTTAGTGCGCATTCGTCCTCGAGGGAGATACGCAAGTTTTTTCCCCAATTTAAATTTTCCTGAGAGATACGTTTCTCGATTCCGGGAGAAAAGCGACGAGGATACAATATGCCTTTTTCCGAGTCCACCATCCAGAGCACCCCGTCTCTGATACCATAGTTCTCCTCCGTATGTTTGAATACTAGATCCAGGACCGTGTCGAGGTCCCCCGTTTCATTTATCCTTCTCGCAAATTCGTTCAGGGCTTCGATATCTTTTCGGGCACTTTCTTTTTGGTCGAATAAATAAGTGTTCCGAATGGCTCCGGCAATCTGATCACAGAAAGCCTGTACTCTATCTATATCTCCGCGCGAGAGATTCATTCGAGAATGTCCGGATGTACACCAAATAATTCCGATCGTTCGGTTCTGCACTACGAGCGGAACAATGAGTAAGGATGCTAGTTCAAGAGTATTAATAATTTGTCTGTCGAGAGGGTGAGGAATTTTGAAGTTCGTTCGAGGCAAATAGAACGGTTGCTTCTTACAAAAAGTGCGCCAGAGTGTTCCGCCCGTCTCATCGAGAGGAATTTCTAAATTCTCGAAATATTCCCTTTGAGATTCGGTCCATTCTTTCGGGTCAATCCAAGCCCTTTGAAAACGTAGCGTTTTTCTTTTCTCTGCCAGTAACGACAAGATGCAAGAGTTAATTCCGAAGTTTTTTTGGATGAAGGAGAAAATCTCGTCGATTACCAAGCTGAGCTCATTACTCGCATTGATCTGCCGAGTAAATTCGTTTAGGCTCTCCGTTTCCTGGCGCGCTTTCTCGGCGGCGCGATGGGCCTCCTGAGTTTCCGCTATTAGACGCGCACTATATAAAGCTCCGGTTATCTGCTCGCAAATTCTCACAATACGTAAAATCTCTTTCTCCGTGAGTGAAAGTTTTTGATCGTATGCGGTTAAGTTGAGAATTCCAATTACTTCGTTATTTAGAATCAGCGGTATTTGAAGAAGGGATTGCAAACGCCCGTGCATCGCGATCTGAAAATCGACTTTTGAAAGCTTGTAGGACTCTCCGTTTAAGACATTTATTGCCGTTCGTTTTGTGGGAATTTCCTCCAAGTAAAACGGAGTCATCCTAATATACGTCTCGTAGAGAGTGCCGCTATTCCGATTCAAAGGCACCCGCAGTCGTTTAAAAAAAACGATATCCTCTTCCGGCATACTCGGAGGCGCGAGACCACGAGCGTATGTTTCCAATATCCCGTCCTCGTTTTGGACGTGCATCAGCCAGATCGTATCGATATTCGTATGCCGAACCATAAAATCAAAAGCCGCTCGAAACAACTTATCTAAGTCCAGAGTGGAATTTAATAATCTTGCAAATTCATTCAGATTCTCGACTTCTCGCGTCGTTTCTTCCGCGATCTCTTTTTCGGTCGCTAGGCTTTCAAAAGTAGCATCCAATTCGGTCGAGATCGGCCGAGTTAAAAAAAAGGTAAGTTGATATCCGAGTAATAGGATAGGCAATCCGAACAACAATATGTATAGGGTCCTTGCAAAGGTCGGTGCATTATTGTCCGGTAGCAACGGGAATACGAGAAAGAGTACGATCGGAATCATTAGGAGAGATAAAAGGGAAATTCTATGTCCGACCCGTAGCGCTTGCTGTTCCCTCGAATCTCCACCGTATTTCAAGACTCCGTAAGCGAGTATCGCGGTCGGTAAAATAGTTAGATTACCGAGCGGATAAATCGGAATTCCGGTCGTAGCAGGAAGGTTTAGGAAGAGCATGATTGCGCTTATCACTAAGAATAGCACCGCGAAATTACCGATCGATCCTGCACCTTTTCCGCCTCCCGCTCTTCTCCATTCTCGTCCGACCATTACAAGACCTAAAAACGCAATGACCCCGAAGATCTGTAGCACCGGTCCTGATGCGAGTATACGTCCCCACGGAAATTCATAGTAGCCTACAAAAAGCCAGGGAGAAAACGACAAAAAACTGAGCAAAATCGAGGTGAGATCGAAGATAAAAAGCCATCGTTGCGGAGATCTTTTGAGCGCCACAAAGGCAAAACGAATCTGTATACACGGCGCGAGACAAAAAATCGCATAACACAATTGCGTTATACGATAGCTAACGACCGGCTCGGAAGTTAGATTGATCACAATATTCGAAATCAGCTGCGCCCCAAAGATAAACAGTGAGAATGCGCCTAGCTGATTTAAAGGAGACCCTGGATTTGTTCCGCCGACCAAGATTCCGAGGCCGAAAACCGCAAGCGCAGAAAGAATCGGAACAAAAAGCCAGGGTGCTCCCGAGGACATTGCCAGATCCGCCGGCGTTAAAAGGCGAATTACTACGGCGGAAATCGTAAAGAAGATGCATGCGATGAGAACATTTAGGAAATAGAATAAAACGCTTTTTTGAAAAAGGAGAGCGCTCAAATTTAAGAAGTCGGTCCGGAAAACACCGTACGCAAGTATCAGCATAGGAATAAACGAAAAGTTGCCGCCCGGAAATAAGGGGATTCCGATCAAACTAGGCAAATTTGAAGCTGATAGAATAATCAAAAGATTATGACCGATTGCAAGAGTCCACTTTTCTTGGAGCGAATTCTCCTTAAGGTAATCATAATAAGCCGGAACAACCACGACGAAATAGGATATCACTCCGACGATACCCCAAGGCTTAAGAAATCCAGAGGATATCGGATACTTCCCGAATGAATACTGGATAAATTCTCCGGTAAACGCCCGGTCCATTATGATTCCGACTAGCGCTAGTCCGGCTGCAGCCCAATTTAACCAGGCCGCCCATCGAACACTTTTATATTTTTTTTCTAGAATCTCATCGACTAGATGACAGCTCATCGGAGTGAATAAAAGTACGATCGGATAAAGATCTGTATTGAGAGCAATTAACAAACTTTCATTCGGAATTATTGCACGTAGCCCAAGCAGCAACCCTAAAGTTCCAAAAGCAAGACAGCTGATCGCAAAACTTAGAAAAAGGTTACGATTTCCGGAATATCGTAATCGTCCAATCGCAACTATAAAGAGAACAACGCCGACTATAAACGTCAGGAAGCCCGGAACAGAGTAGGGGAATTGATACCAGAAATACTCGACCGCAGAAGGATATTCCGATATAGTCGACCATAATTTGACAGGATATGATTCCATGGACGTGTCCACACAATCTAATCGAAAAACTCAAATTGTCGCCTTCGATTATAATTCAGGACTTCATAGGAATGCCAGTTGAGTAAAAGAAACGGAGAGGCTTTGGATGAAAGCGGTATCTTTCCGAAAATTTCGGATTCTAAACCGACATAAACCTTCGATATCGAATGTCTATAAGCCTAACGGATCGGAATAGAAAGAAATTTATGAGGTCAATGAAACTTACAATTACCTCGAGTATCGGTCCTGAGATTGAATCCGAGAGCAGTATCCGCTAATCGGGAAGACCTCTCCAATGACCGTATATACCGAAGGGAAACGTAAGGTCTTTAGCTATCAGCAATTTTAATAATATAGTTCATGAGTGTTTTATTTTAATTATTAATTTATTTTTATTAACCGATCGAATGCGAGGATTTTCGCTCGAGTGAGTCCTAAATTTGGAGGTTTACTGGGCGTCGAAACGTTAATCATTGTCATCCAGAAATTGAATCGATTTTCGCAATTAAATCATACTCTGCAAGCCGGGATCTATTGACTGACCGCTACTGCGTACGGGCCCGACCCGGTAGCGAAGCTTGAATTTGCGAACGTTCCGTAAAAATAAGCGCCTGTCGTCGCGTTAAAAACGGTAATTGTGTTCGATCCTTGATTGGTCACATAAACCGCATTCACTGCGGCACTAAATGCGACGCCTTTAGGATTCGTACCGGTACTGAAACTGGAATTAGCAAGAGTCCCGTTGGCATACGCGCCGGTGCTTGCATTGAAATAAGTCACCGTATTACCGAAATAATTCGTGACGTACAAAATATTCGCGATCGGATTTACGGCTACTCCGACAGGACTATTCCCGGTCGTAAAACTGGAACTGGCGAGAGTCCCGTTTAGATAAGCGCCGGTCGTTGCGTTGAAATAAGTAACCGTCGTGGCACCGTTATTCGCCACGTATAAAATATTCGCTGTTGGATTCACAGCTACTCCGGATACACCTCCTCCCGTCGTAAAGCTTGAAGCGGCAAGAGTTCCATTTAGATACGCACCGGTTGTGGCATCGAAGTAGGTCACGGTGCTCACATTATTATTAGTTTCATAAATCAGATTTGCGGAAGGGTTTGCCGCAACGTAATACGGATAGGACGCTGTCGTAAAACTTGCACTTGCGAGACTGCCGTTCAAATAAGCCCCCGTCGCCGCATTCAGATAGGTTATCGTATTAGACCCGCTATTTGTGACGTAAATCAAATTGGTATTCGATTTGAATGCAATTCCCTGCGTGTTTGCTCCTGTAGCAAAGGTCGAATTTGCAAGAGTTCCATTTAGATACGCTCCAGTGATTCCATTGAAGTAGGTTGCAGAACCTGCTCCGTAATTCGCCACATATACAATCTGTCCCGTCGGATTTACTGCGATAGCCGCCGGATTTGCTCCGGTCGTAAATGTTGAATTTGTAAGCGTCCCAAAAAGATAGTTTCCTGTGTTTCCATTAAAGAAAGTTATAGAATTCGAATTGTAATTGGCTACGTAGAAATAAACCGGAGCCGTTTGACCTAAAGAAATATAATCGCAGGCGGGGATTTGATCGCTGATTACGGATTTTAATAAGGCGATCTCCAGGAAATCCTTGCTATACCGGTCGCAGGGATTCGAGGCGGCGGACTTGCAAGAAGGTCCGCAGAGAATAGAAAGAATCAATGAAACTAAATAATATTGAATCGTTAAGCGCCTAATAATAAGGCGCCTAATAATAAATCGTCGGCTTTTATGGATCATTGAATTCAAGAAATCTCCGGAGAGCAATAATTCTGTCTTAGAATATTCAATCAGTCGCCTTGGATTATAATTCTGGTCGAATTTATTCTTAATTCGTTAGAGTTACAGGATCAGCGCTTAATAAAACACCTTCCTCGTGAATTGCGGAAGGTCTAGGCGGAAAAGGTGAGCGCCTAAGCAAGAGTAGGTCCGGTGAGTTGCGGTGTAAGCGCATAGTAAAACGCTTTCACAGAAAATTGCGGAAGGAAAGAGTCGAGAAGAATCTATTTCAGAATGTAAAGGTAGCGGATTGAGCCGGAAGGCCTGCTGCCAAGAAGCAAGACCTTCTTGTAATCACGTTACATCATTGGCCTCGTCTCCCGAAAGAGAAAATGAAAAAGGAAGCTTCGGAGAAAAAGTTCGCGCCAGCAAAATTAGGGAAGGATCCTGCATCGATCGATTTTCATAATTAAATCATCCTCTGCAAACCAAGAGGTTATTGACTGACCGCTACTCCGATCGGAGTCGATCCAGTAGTAAAGCTTGAATTTGCCAATGTTCCGTAAAAATAAGCGCCGGTGATCGCGTTAAAAACGGTAACTGTGTTCGATCCTTGATTGGTCACATAAACCGCATTCATCGCAGCACTAAATGCGACTCCTCGAGGATTCGTACCGGCAGTGAAACTGGAATTGGCGAGAGTCCCGTTTAAATAAGCGCCGGTGGTCGCGTTGAAATACGTCACCGTATTGACAGAATTATTTGCTACGTATAAAATACTCGCGCTGGGATTCACGGTTACTTCCTGCGGAGTAGTTCCTGTCGTAAAACTGGAATTGGCGAGAGTCCCGTTTAAGTAAGCACCGGTGGTTGCATTGAAATACGTCACCGTATTGGCAGAATTATTTACCACGTATAAAATATTTGCACTTGGATTTACGGCTACTTCGTAAGGAGTAGCTCCTGTCGTAAAACTGGAATTCGCGAGGGTCCCGTTTAAATAAGCGCCGGTGGTTGCGTTGAAATAAGTCACCGTCGAACTATTGAGACTTGCCACGTATAAAATATTTGCAGTTGGATTCACGGCTACTCCGACCGGATTAGGTCCTGTCGTAAAACTGGAATTGGCGAGGGTCCCGTTTAAATAAGCGCCGGTGGTTGCATTGAAATAAGTCACCGTGGTGGTCCCGTTATTTACCACGTATAAAATATTCGCAGTTGGATTCACGGTTACTCCCTCCGGAATAGATCCCGTCGTAAAACTGGAATTGGCAAGAGTCCCGTTTAAATAAGCACCGTTGGTCGCATTGAAAAACGTCACCGTCGCACTACTGTTATTTGCCACGTATACGATCCGCCCTGTCGGATTTACTGCGACACTTTTCGGATTTGACCCGGTGGTAAACGTCGAATTTAGAAACGTCCCAAAAAGGTAGTTTCCGGTACTTCCAGTAAAGAAGGTGATGGAATTCGAATTGAAATTGGTTACGTAGAAAATCGAGCTCGTTTGACCTAAGGAAAGAGAAGTACAGGTCGGGATTTGATCGCTGATTGCGGATTTTAGTAGGGCGATCTCCAGGAAATCCTTGCTTGATCGGTCGCATGGATTCGCGGCGGGGGACTTACAAGACAGCCCGAATAAAAAAGAAAGAATCAATGAAACTAAAGAATATTGAATCGTGATCCGCCAAATGCAAAACTGTCGGCATTTATGGATCATCAAACTCATGAAAGCCCCCAAGAAGGATAATTCTGTCCGATAATATTCAATCGGTCGACTTGGATTATAATTCTGGTCGAATTTATTCTCGATTCGTTAGAGTTTCGGGGTAAATTACTATAAATTAGAAGCCGTATTAGAACGGTAAACATCGCTGAGAACTTATTCGTCCTTACGCTAAGTTCGGTTCGCTTCTTTTGAAAGTCTTCAGCGTATCGGGATGTGCGGGACCTGCCGCCGTTTTTATCCTTTTTTCAGGAATTTCCGTGTCACTCAATCGAGAGAACTCCAGATCGCAAACCGAACCTAAGAGTTTGTCCCAAAACTATTAGAAAGCCATTCCGATAAAAACGAGAGTAAAAATGATTTTGAGACTAGCCAAATAATTATTCTCTTTCAATTCCCAACATGTTTTAGCGGCTCTAAATAGTTTGCGAAACATGGAAAAGTAAGTTCCGTCGGATAATATCGGCCGAAAAGGGTCTTTTAAAATCGTTGCCTTCCGTAGGCCGGTTCGGAGGAAAATCAGTATTTTTACTATATCATTGTTTTAATATTTTATGAATGACTAATATATTTAAATTTGTCAAAAGCTTTATGCGAAAAATATGATTCATTCGCTTGGATTAAGATAATGAGTTTTGTTCCGCCGTAACGGGTTTTTTAGCCTCGGATACTCTCAGAACGTATCATCAAATTGTGACTGCCTAAATTGCTTCGGGGTTATTCCCGTAAACCGTTTGAAGTCGGAATTAAAGGCAGCCTTCGATTTAAATCCGGATTCATAGCCGACTTGTAAAATGTTCCAGTCGCGGGAATTTTTTAGCAACGTCATCGCATGTTGAATTCTATAATAGGAGAGGAGTCGAGGAAAAGTAGTCTTCAAATGTGTGTTGCAAATTTCCGAAAGCTGGTGGGGAGTCAAGCCAAGCCTTTGGGACAGAGAACTAAGCGATAGGTCCTCATCCAGATAGATCATCTCCGCGACGAATAGACGTTCGATATTACGTAAAATTTCGGCTACATTCATATTATGAATTTTGCTTCGACGATACTTTCCGATTTCCTTTTTTGAGGAATCGTTGCTCGTTTGCGACGATATGGCGGAGAATTCCGCTAATCGATCCAATGCCGCCTTCATTTCTAATTCGAGCCTCTTGCGGGTCGAATCAATACTCCTATATCTTTGATAAATACTCGCAGCGAAAAATATCGCTTCAAAGGGGAGGAGCCAAACTAAGGCATAGAAAAAGAAAGGGAAAGGAGGAACAACACGCGTCACCCAAAGTATATAGAGAAATGCCGCAGAATAAAAAGTTCCCCAAGTGATTGCAAAAATCAGCAAGTGCTTTTGATTGTTTAAGAGCAAACGAACGGTGATGGCTAAAAGTCCTGGAATCCAAAACAGGTAGACGACGGAAAAAATCCGGGAGAAAAAGACATTCCAATTCGAAATAAAGGATCCGAACGCGGACGCGATTGCAAAAACAAGTAGGCCGATGGCGATTTTATCTAATTTCGGAAAGTGCATCCGTAGATCCACGAATTCGCGAAAAAAAGCCACCGCGAAGTAGAGTGCAATAGCCTGAGTAAAAAAAAGACCGTGGGTTTGCCAAAACGGAAATTCCGGCCAGAGTATTCTAGGCGCGGAAGAATACAAAAAGCTAAAATTGATCGATACGGAAAAAAGATATCCGCCGTAAAAAAGATAAATTTGATCACGTAAGACGAAGAAGAAAAAGAGAGCGAACAAACAAACTGCCGCCATAAATCCGGCGTATAACGAGGTGTAGAATACTCGCCGATCCATTTGCTCCCGCATTTCTGTCTCGGAGCGAATCGCGATCGGGAAGCGCATTAAAGACCAGGTATTTATGCGAATCAGTATTTCTTTCTCTCCTAAAATCGGAAAACTCGGATAATCAATCCAAGGAATTGCCCACTGACTTCGCGGTAAAATCGCTCCTGCTTGTCCTCTAAAACCGGATCGACCGAATTCGTCTAATGCGAAAAACTCCGCCTTTGTCAAAGTCGGCCATTCTAAAACGATATAGCATCGTTGGCCCGGGTTCTCAGGTTTACCGGACGCCTTTAGCCAGACGGTCGCGTAGGTAAAATCCAGATCGAGAAATTGTCGATTCAGGCGCTCGAAAGTTTGTTTGAATGCTTCGTCCGGGGCGGTCTTACCGGACGGATCTATCCAGATTTGAAAATTATACTTTTTGCAAGAATCATCCGAATCTTCCGGCCTCTGGGACTGAGGCTGCGAATTACATCCGAATATCAGAATAATCGGAAAAAGAATAGAAACTCTTAGAAAATAAGAAATATTCCGCATTTGTTTGAGGTTGTTTAAGAATAGTATCGATTGATAGTAACCGGTATTAAGATTAAAATGTCCAGAAATATTGCCGTTATGCGACGTATGATCGAAGATATTGATCGGAAAACGATTTAATTGCGAATTCCGATCCATGGCGGCGCCGATCGGGTTTTCGTCCGTCACAGCACTATCGTTTGCCTAAATTCCGCTCCGATAATTTAGGTATTCGTATTGAAATAGGTCATAATATTCCAGTCCGAGCCTACATTATGCGTAGGATTTGTAAGAACGGGTTCCAATCCGGAAAATGTAGAATTAGCTTTTCGCTTTACGGATTATGTAGGAGCGGCTTTAAAGATGAAGATAATTAACTTTTTAGGACTTCCTTTTGTTTGTCAGGAGTCGGTGAAACCCTAATCGGTCGGTCGATATTCTGTACAAACTTTTTTGCATCTACAGATTTTATAAGGCAGCTATTGCCTATCGGAATAATATCGAAACAAATCCTTTGCTCTCCGTAAGAAGCTAGAATAATCACCGGCAAGGACTTCGATATTCTTTGCGATCGCATCTAATCCAAAAACCTGGAGATTCGTGAAGAAACAAAACTCATCGTCTTGCCATAGAACGAACCGTTCTATGTTTTGAAAGTCTTTCGCGTTTAAAGAATACCGGCGGCTGCACAGAATTAAAAGTAAGGTCGATCATCTTTGTACGTAACCTAATAACTTCGGCCTATATCATGAATTCGGGTTCGTCGACGCCTGATAATAAATTTACAAATATTAATAAAATGCGATGAAATCTAAATTCCATTAAATCCGTCCGATTTCTATAAAAGCGCGGAAGGCAGCAGAGGGGAGTTCGAGAATGGCGGAGGAAAGGAGAAGAAGGAAGAGAATCATTTCAAAAGAGTTATTTGAGTTTCAAGTGATAGCTTTGCATGAAAAAGGTGCGGTGGTCGGTAATGTTTTGGATATTTCCGAGTGCGGTATCGCAATTCTTACCGACTTAGAAACTAGCCAGAAACAAGAAATCGGATCAAGAATCTCCGGTTCCGTTTCAGGGCCATTTTTCGAGGAGATCCCTTTTTCGGGGATCGTCGTCAGAAAAGACGAATTGGAAACTTCCAATGGGGTTAAGGGAATTCTCGCAATCGACTTCTTCGAAATGATCCAACTTTCGGACCGTATGCTTGCATTAAGCTTAACGACTTTAAGTTAACGATCGAAATTCCGAACCTAAATCTTATTTTTATTATTTACTCCGGTTGATCGTTACGTTTGCGATCTTTTTTAGGTAGGATGCGGCAATCATAACGGTTGCTAAATATCGACTAAACAATCGAGCGAATAATCGTCGTACTTTATTCGGAAGAGAGGGGCGAAATTCCCGGAACGGACTTTGATCGCAAATACGCCGATAGGATTTATTCTTTTCGGATCGCTCCTGCTTGATTCATTAATAAAATTTAATTCCATAATAAACCGCCCATTCCTCGGTTTAATCGATCGGTTGTCCATCAGGTAAGTAGGTTAGAGGGATACTTGCCGGGAAACCGGGAAGCTATGATCGCCGTATCCCGTTATAGAGGCGTTAGGATAGGCGGAAACTTTCCGGTAGGGTAGTTTGGAATGATATCCCGTGATCCGAACTCAGAAGAGATACAAGCTGTAAATTATAGTTGAAATAGAGAAATATAATATTCTAAATGCAACATGTTTCTACGATGATAAATCCATAGGCAAAATATGAATAAAATCCTTCGCAAATTACTCCAATCCGAAACCTCCGTTCAGGCGCCAACTCCAAAAGGGTATTCTTC
Organism: Leptospira broomii serovar Hurstbridge str. 5399; assembly: GCF_000243715.2. Lineage (NCBI taxonomy): Bacteria > Pseudomonadati > Spirochaetota > Leptospiria > Leptospirales > Leptospiraceae > Leptospira > Leptospira broomii. The sequence goes on along the minus strand of NZ_AHMO02000002.1, from coordinate 15,160 downwards.
CGCCGAATACCTAACTTTGCAGAATTTTTATAACAACCGAGCCCTCCTTCCTCAGGGCCAAAGCCCGAGTCAATTGTCCGGTTGGCTATCTCAATGCCATCCAAGATATAATATGAGTTCCTGGTGCTTCTTCGGAAATATTACCGACGAAGCGGGAGAAACCGCCGCCATTAATTCTATCGTTCAGTATCAATTGTTACCGAACAATTCTCCCTATTTAGCCGAATGGTCGTATTGCGATAGTAAAACGAACGGTTATGTGATCGCTCCCTTCTTGGTGGAAGCAGGAAATGTGGAGTATTCCCGTCCACTTGCGATAACGGTGGATGCAAATCCTATTTACACGGGCTTTCTGAGTCTCGCGCTGGTTCACGGAGAGATCGGCCAAATAGGGGCAAAGTACAGCCTAACGGGGCGAGTTCGCACGGAGCCGGATTTTGACAATTGGGAATATGATCTTCTTATGGAAGATACCTTCGGAGTTATCCAGGCGGGTTACGGACCGACTTCTTTTCTTCCTCAATGGTTGTTCCCGAATCAAACAAAGGAAATAATGACAAATCCTCAATTCGACGGAAGCGTTCACGAGTATCTCAAATCCGGAATGGACGATATGTTCGGTCAAGGATCCTACTATTACACTCTACCTCTTCTCAAAGTTGATAAATTTCTAATTCGCAAAAACGGGAGTTCTTATTTTAGCGGGAAGAAAGGCAATATTTGGATAGATTATGTGGTTCAAAGTTTCGGAGAGAAGAGCTTAGAAATCGTCGGGTCAGCTAGTTGGCAATTTTTTGCCGTCCAGTTTCCGGAGATTCCAGGATATTTTAACTATGAAGCTGCGATAATGGTTTCGATCGTAGAGGCCAAGACCGGACCTAATCCGGATGACGAATCAAATCTCAAGGCTGCTCGCTTTTTTATAAGCGATCCCTATCACACTCAATACAATGAAAACGGTTCCATGAAAGCGGCCTTCGAGTGGAGCATCAACCAAATCAAATATACGGGTTCCGATCTCTATAGGGGCTTTCCGACTAAATTCGAGATATCGCTCAGCGCTACGAACGGTTCCATCTCTCTGAAAGGAGAAGCGATACGACAAAATCAAATCGTGGGAGGGGTGAATAAATATGAAGGAGTGTTTACCGTTATCGCAGATATTAATTTCGCCAACGGAATTCAGGTTGCAGGCGTAAAAGGTTTTGCATGGGCCGAAGTACATTAGTTTAATACACGGTTAGCCGCAAAATTGATTCATAAAATAGAATCAGACTACTGAAACAAAACGTAGATTCCGGAATGGGGCCGGCTGTATTATAAAAGACTTAATCTCCGGATAGACATGCGCAAGCGCGTAATCCGGAACCCAGATTCCGAAGCGGGTTTTCTGAAGTGCCATTGCGCTAACGCGTAATTTGGAGAACGCAGATTCCGCTCGAAGCTGCGGTAAGGCGGATTCGGAATACTGATTCCGCTGGGGCATGCGGTAAGGCGGAATTTCGGAATGCTGATTCCGCCGGAACCTGCGGTAAGGCGGATTCGGAATGTCGATTCCACTCGAAGCTGCGGTAAGGCGGATTCGGAATACTGATTCCGCTTGAACCTGCGCTAAGGCGTAATTCGGAACGGTGATTCCGCTCGAAGCTGCGCTAACGCGTAATTTCGGAACGCTGGTTCCGCTGAATCTGTGCTAAGGCGGATCTGGAATATGGAGTGAAGTAGGCGGAGAGAAAGTTGGAGAGGAAAAGACACCGGGCAAGAATTTGCACGGATTAAAGTTAAAATGTTTAATCGTGTGTTATTGCTCTTGAACTGTTACCTCTGTTTGTACAGTGTCTGCATAGCCGGCTGGAATAAGTCCAGTAAAGGCTTGATTCAAGGGAATAGTATGATTTTTTGATGCACTCGTTGTTCTAATAAATGGGATATTTGAAGTGTTCGCTCCAGTATAACATGTAAGGTAAGCGAGGCGCCGGAGTTACCCCCAAAAATAAGAGATACCTTCTCACTAATTACAACGACTCTTCAAAATTATAGAGTTTTTTAACTTCGAGTTTAGTGACCGAATCTTCGTAAAGGATGCGGTATTTTTAACTGTTGACGTGTACATATCAACACTAATATACCAATGGGGGAAGATAGATAATGGCAGAAAAAAATCAAGGTATGATCCAGCTAACCCATATCGGAGATAATGAGAAAGTAGAATATCAAAAGGCAGATTTAATAAAGCTTTGCCGAATTGGAGAAGAATACGTCGTCTCTTTCTATCAATTCGATTATCAATCTTTAGCTAACGTAATGAGCAAGAAAAATGCACCTCTTGACGCGAATGAGTTCGAGGATAATCTCATTCCTCTGAGTAAAATCGTTATGAACAGTCTGACATTTAAACAATTAAAAACCGAAATCGATAATTTGAACGAAGCAATGGGAGCTTAATAATGACTCAAAATATTTTAGAAATTAATCCATTGAAACCGAAAGATATTACGAACGGGCAAGCAGAACTATTCTCAAAAACAAAGACGGAAATTATTAACGAAAATAGTATAGTGAGTAGACCGGAATTCGAAATATATCACCTTAACTATTTAAGGAGCAGCCTGCCAGAAATATTAAGTACCAGTCCCGCAAGACAAATGATGAAATTTATCCCATTATTTAAGGAGATTATTAATCCAGATTTTCATTGGGAACAATCGGGTTATGTAAAACCTTCAGCGTTACCTCTGGAACACTTAGCTTTCATTTATTTTTCAGTTTCGTACCTAACTTCTAATATTTCTAATTTACATTTTAATGCTATGCCAGAAGGCGGAATCATCGTGGAATTTGATCTTAATAATAAGTTATGCGTTTTGGAATTATTCAATAACGGCGATATTATTTTTGTGGATAATTCCGGTTCTAACGAGGCGGAAATAAAGTCATTGGATTCCGATCAATTTTTATCCTTACTCTTCCAGCAATAATTAAATTTATGTGTGAACATAAAAATATTCCGGATCGTTTGCACACTAACGGTAAAAAAGAAGATCAAGATTTCGGTCTTTTTGAGAAACTTTATCGTAGGTTTCCGCCCGGTATTCCTCGGAACAATAAAAACGGTCGATACGTTATAGATTCTGATGAGTTATCTCTAAATCGAGAAAAATATTCAAACGATCCTACAGACGTACTGTTCCGCACAACAACCGGCGATTATTTATCCGATTATGGAATATTGCAATTTTCAGTGGAATTATTTTCAAATCTAAATCTACAGCATGATACGGAAGAGATTCTTTTTACTTTTAAAATCGCTCATAAGCCAGAAGCATGCATGTATCCGCATTCAATCATTGTTCCCTATAAAAATGGAAAACAAGTGGATAGGATTTCTTCGAATTTTATTAAAACAGCTTATAGAGAGAAATTATGGACTTTTGCAAAAAGTTTTATTATTCGAGAATCTTCGCCTCCTTCCGTTGATTCTGAAGTAAATACCTATTAACCACTATTTTTAATGTCCTATTCGGGATAATCGGGATTCGGAATGTCGATTCCGCATAGATACATGCGGTAACGCGTAATTCGGAATGTCGATTCCGCTCGAAGCTGCGCTAAGGCGGATTTCGGAATGTCGATTCCGCTGTAACCTGCGCTAACGCGTAATTGGGGAATGCGGATTTTGCTGGACCTTGCGGTAACGCGTAAATTCGGAATGCTGATTCCGCTTGAAGCCGCGCTAAGGCGGATTCGGGAATGCTGATCCCGTTGGAACCTGCGGTAAGGCGGATTCGGAATGCAGATTTTGCTGGAACTTGCGATAAGGCGTAATTCGGAACGTTGATTCCGCTCGAAGCAGCGGTAAGACGTAAATTTGGAATGCTGATTACGCTGTAACTTGCGATAAGGCGTAATTCGGAACGCTGATTCCGCCGGATACATGCGATAAAGCGTAATTTCGGAACGCAGATTCCGCTGTAACCTGCGGTAAGGCGTAATTTCGGAACGCCGATTCCGCTTGAACCTGCGGTAAGGCGTAATTCGGAACATTGATTCCGCTGGAAGCTTCGCTAACGCGTAATTCGGAATGTTGATTCCGCCGGAACCTGCGGTAAGGCGTAATTCGGGGAATGCTGATTCCGCTTGAACCTGCGGTAAGGCGGATTCGGAATGTTGATTCCGCTTGATCCTGCGGTAAGACGTAAATTTGGAATGCTGATTCCGCTTGAACCTGTGCTAACGCGTAATTCGGAATGCTGATTTCGCTTGATGCTGCGCTAACGCGTAATTCGGAATGCTGATTCCGCTTCAAGCTGCGCTAACGCGTAATTCGGAATGCTGATTCCGCTTCAAGCTGCGCTAACGCGTAATTTCGGAACGTTGATTCCGCTTGAACCTGCGCTAACGCGTAATTTCGGAACGTTGATTCCGCTTGAACCTGCGGTAAGGCGGATTCGGAATGTTGATTCCGCTTGATCCTGCGGTAAGACGTAATTTGGGAATGCTGATTCCGCTTGATGCTGCGCTAAGGCGGATTCGGAATGCTTATTCCGCTTGAACCTGCGGTAAGGCGTGATTCGGAATACTGATTCCGCTTGAACCTGCGCTAAGGCGGATTCGGAATGCTTATTCCGCTTGAACCTGCGGTAAGGCGGATTTGGAATGTTGATTCCGCTCGAACCTGCGCTAACGCGTAATTTGGGAACACTGATTCCGCTCGAATTTGCGGTAAGGCGGATTGGGGAATATGGAGTGAAGTAGGCGGGGGAGAAAGTCGGAGAGGAAAAACCACCGGGCAGAATTGCCCGGATCGAAGTGATGATGCTTTATCGTGTGTTACTGCTGTTGAACCGTTATATCTGTGGGGCTTGATGTATTATAAAAGGGCTCGATTACGCCGGTAAAAGCTTGGGAAAAGGTAATCGTATAATTTGTTGATGTATTGGTTGTTACCGTAAATGGGGGGCTATTTGAGGCAGCTAATCCGCAGCTTGTTACAGAATAAGCTGTAAAATTTGAAGCAATATTCGTAGTAGTGGATGCGAAAATCAATTTTTGTCCAGCTGCCGCTACGACTTTTACATAACCAATATATCCAAATCCGGAAGTCGATGCCGAGAAGCTTACCGATTGAGCAGAGGTAGTATTTGCAGTTACTTTTGCACAAGAATAGTTTGCCTGACCTAACAGTGCATAAAGGGTGGCTTGGTCCGAGTTACTGCTACTGCTTTTCTGACATCCAAAAAATAAAGATCCGCAGATGGCTGATCCGATGATTACTAGAATGAGACGCTTCAATGTAAGTACCTGTTTTGAAAAAGAGTTTGGAACGGCTTCCCACTCCATTTTAATTCTGTCTTCTTTCAAGGAAAATTTTTCAGATTTGAAACGAATCCTTCGTCAAAAGACACAAAATTAAGGCGCGGTGAGTTGAAATATTTTTACTGGGGGTGGAAAGTCAATCTTTTTTAACATGGTTAATAAAAATTGCTTGATGGTTTTTCTCTTTTCCATAGGTTTCACCAAGTAATTTAAAAGACACTCACGATTTTTGCTCCGGGCGAAAATTTTAAGTCAAAATGTTCTTTTTTTCCCATTTCTTTGTGCCTTGAGGGGTGTTTTTATTATGAATTTGCAATTCAAACGAACCGTTGTTATTTCTATTGCAATCTTTGGTCTTTTGACGGATTCGGATCGTCTTTTTCCGCAGGCTGTCACTCCTCCGAATCTGAATGCTCCCCAGTTTGATCCCAATCAGATGGCGACGATCTATTCCTCCGCCGCGAGCCGATTTTCGAACGTCGCCGATTATGATAATTACGTACTGAACGAATTGCAGTATTACAAAACGACATACGAGGCGGCGCTGGATCAGGAGATCACCGCATTCGTTAATTCCGTTCAGACCCAGGACAGTTTTAATAGCGTTCAGGATTATAAAAACTATCTGCAGGACGCCTTAAAATCCCAGGAGGACCAGGCTCTAACCGCATTTACGGTTGCGGCAGATATCCAGGCATACGCGCAGCAGGATTCTTTTTTGAAATCGATTTTCGGCGCGGACTATGTGCAAACCGAGCAGGATAAGGCGGGTTTTACGACTCAATTGAATACCGCTTTGGCATCGAATGTAGACCTGTCGAAGCCGGTAGGAACTCAATCCATTTCGGAAATCCAAACCCAGTGGAACCAAACGTACAATACGAATCTACAGAACGGACTCGCTCAGTACGAGTACGGTCTGCAAAATATGACGAGCAATTATCAGGCGTTGCTGAGCCAGATCAATCAGACGGACGCAAATTATCAGGCGAATCTGACCCAGATCAATCAATACAAACAGAATATAGTGGGCCAGGTTCAATCATTAGTTTCGAATGTTCAGAATTACTTAAATAATGAAAATTTATTTTGGACGGATCCTGCGACTAAAACGACACTTACTGTGGATGGCCAGAGTCTACAAACGTTTTTGAATCAAATCCAAACCGATATTACCCAAAATCAACCGCTTACTACAATCGTAAGCGATCTGAATGCATTTTTACAAACCGAGAGTTCGATTGGGACGACCAATGCAGCCTCCTATTCGGCGCTGGCTTATCCGCCGACTCCCGTCAGTTATGGAAATGGTTTCGCTAGTATTCCTACAGTGTCGTGGCAATCTGGCTCTGTAGGATACAATGATGTTGGCTTATCAAAAGAACTTCAATCTTATCTAGATGGAAGTATTACTCAATCACAGTTTATTTCCTGGTTAAACAGTGGAATCGGGACTGGTTTAAATTTAGGTTTGAGTGGGGGAGTCCAGGTCTTTCAAATTCAGACTGCTGATCTGCAAGCGTTTGATAATAATGGGGGATATTGCAATGATATTTTCGGATGTGGTATCCCTGGTTTATTTGGAGGATGGACTGTTCTACCGTACTCGAATCTAAATGCTAAATATAGCGTAGAAGGTACAAATTTCGTTAATTATATTGAAAACGATGTGATTGGCTGGGGAGGAATCGGCGGGGTAGTTGCTCATAATTCGACAGAAAATGATGTACACATTCTTCTATCCTATACCACCTACGATCCGAATGCGGCCAAGAATGCCACTGATTGGAATTCTCTAGTTGCCCAACTCAATTCATTTTCAGCAAATATCACCAATAATGTACTCCCTGCCATTTCGAATTGGGAGATCCAGGCTAATCAATATCAGTCTCAGTACAATGCGTTTTTAGCTCAAAAACAACAAACCATCGCATCGGCTCAGGCCAATTTTACCGCAGGAGTGCAGGCTCTACAGTCCCAAGAGGCTTCTTGGTATATCAATATGGATAACCTGAAAAAGAACGCTGCGGGAGAATTTGCACAGGCATCGACGGATGCGAGTACTCTGAATGCAGCCGATCTGTTTACGGCTTTACCATCCGCCACCTCCAATACGGGAGTGGGAAGCGTACTAGACCAAATCAATTCTAGGTTTCAGAATTTAGCGTTTTCCTTACCTAACTCAAATACGAATCTTCCGGATAACTCCGCCCTCCAGAGCGTGTCCACCTCCTTGACCCAAGGAATCAACGCAGCGGAGAACGTGTCCTTGTTAAGCGCAGCGAATACAGCGTTGTTGAATAGTAGAATGAGCTATATAGACGGGATGGTAGCGAATCTATCGAGTCAGTTAACATTTACGGATAGCGGACTGAGTCAGTTACTAAAAGCGAATGGAGATACGATCTATACAGGGAAGGCCGGAAAAGACGGAAACCAGTATATCGCGGATATAGACGGAAATATGAAACGAGATGCCAATGGAAACGGGATCACGTTGCAGAGTTTTATCAACTCGACTTGCGGGCAAGGACTTGCGAACGCGGCGTGTGCATCGTATACGACGAAGGAATACGCGAGCGTGGTAGCGAATTCGGATGGGTCGATCACACTTACGAAGAACATGCATACGGGAACATCCTCGTTAACCGGCGGGGACGCGGGGGACTCCAGCAATTATAAATACGATACTACACAAAGACAGTTTACGATTGCGGCACCTGGAGTCGTGGCACTGGATTCCCAGAATACGACAGTGAGAGTTGATGACCCTAACGGTTCAACCCGGAAAGGCGGAATTCTTGGACCTAGTGTTGTTCAGTCTGGCTCTGGGTTAAACATATTCGATTCATCGTCGGTGGGAAATCTGGTGAGTTCCGCGTTTACGAATCTACAAGACTATATGAGCGGGGCCAACTTGCAAAAAATGGCTCAAGAGATGACAGGCGGGTTAGGGTCGATAGATAAAGAAGACTCCCGGATGCTCAGTACCGCGCAAACAGACGCACAGAACAAAGCGCAGACAGCGTCCTTAATAGAAGATTATGCGAAGAACGTGTTACTCGGCGGAGTGAGTACAGGAGATTGGGTCAAAGGACAGGTCAAGTCGGCGACCCAGAGCTTGATCGCGACAGCACTCTCGAATACATTCGATTTATCACCGGAAGCTGCGTCATTTTTAGCAGGCGCATGGCAGGATAAGATAGCAGCTAAGAACGCACAACATTCGATTAACAATTCGTTTGGAAGTTTGCAGAACATAGTCGCAACGGGGGGAATGAGTTTAATCGCGGGCGGCGCACTAAAGATAGCGGGCAATATCCCAGGACTCAGTGGGATCTCAAAAGCGATCATGGATGTATCGTATCCGGGGCAAGAAGCGGATATTCAGAAATATAAGAACGATAAATTCCAGGCCTACGGACTAGCAGTTACAGAGTTCGGGAAGATGAACGGCTGGGATCCGACGGTGATCCAACAATTCTCGCAATACGCAGTGGATGCGATGAGAAACAAATCTGCGAAGCAGGAACTAGGGATGACAGGACCTGCATTGTCACTAGGAAGAATCGGAAATGAACTGAACACGATGGCAGCGTCGATAGAAGGACCTCTTGCAGAGGGAATGGGAGCAATGACGCATGCTATATCGACTGGCCTTGCAGGATTACACGTAATCTCGGGATCTAAGGCAGAAGACTTTAACGACGATACGCGAATAGCGATTAATGATATCAAGCTAAAGGGCAATAAGGATGCAGTGACTCAGTACAAGGCAGACCAGGTGAGTAGCGCTGGGTTTGTAGTACAGCAATACGGCAGGGCAAACGGCTGGTCCCAGGCTCAAATCGATCAGTATGCGAAGATGGCTGAACAGTTTGTACAAAGACAACAGGGAAAGCAAGAACTGAATCGGGATAAACTACTGCTAGATGCTGCAAACTTTGCCACCGGAGGCTTAATCGAAGCCGACCAACAGCTATTACACGGTGGACTCGAGAGTACGGTTGCTAAGTTTGCGGGTGGAGTGATGAAGACGCTCGGAGACATAGGCCACGACTTAGGCGTGATCTCAGCAAGCGATAATAAGAGTATATACAAACAATCATCGGACTTCCAACATACGATCGACCTCTCGAAAGCGAAGGGAGAGTCAAATACCGGGAATGCAAGCTTAAGCCAGCAAATCAAGCAGGCTACGAGAGACAAGGTGTTTGATGCGATCGGTGAGATGCTATCTCCCAACTTTGGAGGAGCAGATCCACACGCGATCGGACAGTTACTAGAACAATACGAAAACCAACAAACCGCTAGGAGGAATGCAGCGAACCAGAGACTGGAAGATGTTGCTCAAGGAGTAGCGATTGTATCCGCGGCGGTAATCACAGGACTCTCGGGAGGAGCCGGAGCACCATTATTAGAGGCGGCCACTGCCCTCTCAACCGGAGCAGCAGTAACGGCAGACGGTGCGATGATGTTAACCGCAGTCGGGGCAAACATAGCGACCCAAACCTATGTAGGAAGTAGAGTTGGAGGCACGAACGGAGCGGTAGCCGGATTTGCGAATGGAGTCATTAGTGCGGTTACGATGGCGAAGGAACTCCCGATATCTGGTTATATCAGTTATACCCCTCACCAAAACGCGAATATCATAACCGGTCAACAAGAAGTAGCCGGTGGCTGGGGAGGTGGAGTAACCGGAGCGATACAGAAGGTGGGAGGAACTCAGTATGGACTGAATGGAGGCTTCTCATTTACTCCAGGAAGTGGATTAAACCTAAACGTGAATGTAAACCTTCCGAGTACCAATGGATCATACGTGGGAGTTAGTTATAATGCTAGTAATGGAAGCTATACTGGAAACGGTGGCTTTACCTTTGCAAAATCAGGAAGTAATAATTTAGGACTGAACGTATCAGCGAGCGATACTGGTGTAGTAAACGTAGGTGCGAACTTAAGTAATGAACAAAAGGGTTGGAGTAGTCTTGGCGGAGCGTTCTTAAACTTCTCGAATACTGGAGACATTACACTTAGTAATCAGTTTAGAGGTGCAAACACAGTGAGTGTGGGTTATAACACGGATACCCACTCGTTTGGACCGTTAGGGATTAACGGTAGCTTTAGTACTGATTTCTTAACATCGGTAGTTCAAGAGAATGTAGCAGATGCCGCGAATCGGGAAGCAGCCCTATCTAAGTCCTATGGAGATATCCTAGTCCAGATGGGAGAGTTTACTCCCGAAGAAATAGCGAATTTACATAATGATCCTAACGGCAACGAGAAGATAGTAGCAGCGTTTAACGAAATCAAACAGAATGCGATTGATTCAGGTAATGAAGGAGCCTTCGGTCAACGTTTGCAAGATGCAATTAACAATTTAAACCAAAAGAACAACACAGACATTCCGGTTAACAATCCGTTAAACGACCGGTCCTCTTGGCCACAGAACTCGGATGAGCAGGCAGGTAAGAATATTCTGGATTTAGGTTATGTGCTGACGAAAAAGGATGAGAACGGAACTGAATTCTTATCGAATGAATCAACGTCATCGGGATTAGATCCTGAATATCAATCCGAATTGGATGCACTTCGAATTAAACAAAACGAAGTTGGATATCAAGGGATGAGTGAAAATGAACTAGAACGATTTAGTCTCTTGAAGCAAATGGAGTATATCTCAGAAAATGGTGATTTATTAGCAGGAAATACCTCTAATGATAGACCGAGAAGTTTAGATGAATTAAAATATCATTTAGATCTATTAAGTCCTAAGCCAAATGCGAGGGAGAACGCTATCTCTATTGCGACTTACGACATGACTTCAGGTGGGGTTGTTGATGATTTGCTCGCCAAGGGGGTAAATATGCAACAGCAGCCAGGAGAATCGATTGAAAAGTTTAGATCTCGGATTGTATCAGAATTACGGGCAACTTCACAAAAAATGACGTTTGCTTCTCCCGAAGCGCTAAATCAATATATAGGAAAGGTAGCTGCTAAGCTTGCGGCCGCTTTAGATAGCATGGGCTACGGAGCGAATGATTGGAATAATCCTATAACTCCAAAAGGTGCAGCCAATTTGGGAACCAAATTAGACTGTATTGAATTTGTAAATACCGTAATATTTGCTTCAGGAATAAGCCATGAACTTGGTCCAGGGCAACCTTACCAATTCAATTATGCCGATAGCATGCGTCCATTTGATAAAGCTAAAAGAAATGCTGCGGATCTTGCAATGATATTGAATGGTCCTAGTTTCAATGGCGTAACGAATGCATTATTTAGATCTGATGCGTTTGTTCCTACGGAAGGTAATCAGCCGCAAGTAGGCTCAATTGGAATTATGATGGAAAAGCATTCAGATGGGAAATGGTATGCTGATCATACTTATGTGGTCACTTCAGTTAATGGGAATAAGTTAGAAGTAGCAGAAAGCACGTCTGGGTTAGGTAAGGATGGTCAAAAAGGAGTACGCTTTTCAACGGTAACTAAGAATAAAGGTCGTTACTGGGATAGCAAAACAACTTTTTTGAACATTAATCCAAATTATAATCCGAGCTTATATCCCGACAACGGTAGTTCTTCGAATGGAAATTAAATATTATTTCATATGCATTTCGGTATTTGTTTTTGCTGTAGTCTGTAAACCAACTGAAAGTCAGGCGAAATATTCTAGCTGTCAGGAAGCAAAAAAAAGATACCCTAAAATATATACATCTAATTGCATACAGCCTGGCTCCGATCATTATTGTTTCCGATTTGCCGAAAGAGTAAAAGATGGGTATTTCATGGAGGAAATCCAGGGTGAATGGTTTTTTGATGATGCATCTATCCAAATAAAATTTAAAATTAATTCAAATGGACAAATTAATATACAACTTTGGAATGAATTTTCTTCTAAGAATAAAGAGACCCTAGTATATCAGGCTTCTATTTCTTATGATAAAAATATCAAAGTTCGGAATTTACATTTAGGAAGCTTTGGTGATCCAAGAGACTTCGACACAGACAAAATTGAGTGTTATATATCTGAGGGAGACATATTGAACATTAGAATTGGTGAAGAAAGTAGTGGGGAAAATACCAATTGGTTAATTTTATCACGTCGGCTCAATAAATTATATGAAGATTACGAAATTAAGATTAAAGTTCCTTCCCGGGGTATTAATCAATAGGCCAACATCGTTTTAGCATAATGTGTACTTTAAATTACGAAAAGGAGAAACTTTAAAAACTAAAATGCGACCTCGCAGCTTACAGACAAAATCTCCGCTCACACCCCGCGAAGGATCGACGCGGGGTCTCAAAAATCGCGGATGCGATTTTTTGACCGAAGCGGAGAGCCTGACCCGAAGAGAGAGGCTGAAGGTATTGTAATGAAAAGTAGGTTGAGGGGCGCGGCCAAGAAAAACGGAATCAACGCAGCGGAGAACGTGTCCTTGTTAAGCGCAGCGAATACAGCGTTGTTGAATAGTAGAATGAGCTATATAGACGGGATGGTAGCGAATCTATCGAGTCAGTTAACATTTACGGATAGCGGACTGAGTCAGTTACTAAAAGCGAATGGAGATACGATCTATACAGGGAAGGCCGGAAAAGACGGAAACCAGTATATCGCGGATATAGACGGAAATATGAAACGAGATGCCAATGGAAACGGGATCACGTTGCAGAGTTTTATCAACTCGACTTGCGGACAAGGACTTGCGAACGCGGCTTGTTCACCGTATACGACGAAGGAATACGCGAGCGTGGTAGCGAATTCGGATGGGTCGATCACACTTACGAAGAATATGCATACGGGAACATCCTCGTTAACCGGCGGGGACGCGGGCGACTCCAGCAATTATAAATACGATACGACGGCAAGACAGTTTACGATTGCGGCACCTGGAGTCGTGGCACTGGATTCCCAGAATACGACAGTGAGAGTTGATGACCCTAACGGTGGTTCGACCCGGAAAGGGGGAATTCTTGGACCTAGTGCAGGGCAGTCGGGCACTGGGTTAAACATATTCGATTCATCGTCGGTGGGAAATCTGGTGAGTTCGGCCTTTACGAATCTACAAGACTATATGAGCGGGGCCAATTTGCAAAAAATGGCTCAAGAGATGACAGGCGGGTTAGGGTATATAGACAAACAAGACTCGATGATGCTCTCAACCGCACAAACAGACGCACAGAATAAAGCGCAAACTGCGTCCTTAATAGAAGATTATGCGAAGAACGTATTACTAGGCGGAGTGAGTACAGGAGATTGGGTGAAAGGGCAGGTCAAGTCGGCGACCCAGAGCTTGATCGCGACAGCACTCTCGAATACATTCGATTTGTCACCTGAAGCTGCGTCCTTTTTAGCAGGAGCGTGGCAGGATAAGATAGCAGCTAAGAACGCACAACATTCGATTAACAATTCGTTTACGAACGTAGGGAATATCTTGGCTACCGGAGGGATGAGCTTAGTCGCGGGCGCCGAACTAAAGATAACAAGCAATGTCCCAGGACTGAGTGGGATCTCAAAAGCGATCATGGACGTATCGTATCCGGGACAGGAAGCGGATATTCAGAAATATAAGAACGATAAATTCCAGGCCTACGGACTAGCGGTTACAGAGTTCGGGAAGATGAACGGCTGGGATCCGACGGTGATCCAACAATTCTCGCAATACGCAGTGGATGCGATGAGAAACAAATCGGCGAAGCAGGAACTAGGGATGACAGGACCTGCATTGTCACTAGGAAGAATCGGAAATGAACTGAACACGATGGCAGCGTCGATAGAAGGACCTCTTGCAGAGGGAATGGGAGCAATGACGCATGCTATATCGACTGGCCTTGCAGGATTACACGTAATCTCGGGATCTAAGGCAGAAGACTTTAACGACGATACGCGAATAGCGATTAATGATATCAAGCTAAAGGGCAATAAGGGATGCAGTGACCCAGTACAAGGCAGACCAGGTGAGTAGCGCTGGGTTTGTAGTACAGCAATACGGCAGGGCAAACGGCTGGTCCCAGGCTCAAATCGATCAGTATGCGAAGATGGCTGAACAGTTTGTACAAAGACAACAGGGAAAGCAAGAACTGAATCGGGATAAACTACTGCTAGATGCTGCAAACTTTGCCACCGGAGGCTTAATCGAAGCCGACCAACAGCTATTACACGGTGGACTCGAGAGTACGGTTGCTAAGTTTGCGGGTGGAGTGATGAAGACGCTCGGAGACATAGGCCACGACTTAGGCGTGATCTCAGCAAGCGATAATAAGAGTATATACAAACAATCATCGGACTTCCAACATACGATCGACCTCTCGAAAGCGAAGGGAGAGTCAAATACCGGGAATGCAAGCTTAAGCCAGCAAATCAAGCAGGCTACGAGAGATAAGGTGTTTGATGCGATCGGCCAGATGCTATCTCCCAACTTTGGAGGAGCAGATCCACACGCGATCGGACAATTACTAGAACAATACGAAAACCAACAAACCGCTAGGAGGAATGCAGCGAACCAGAGACTGGAAGATGTTGCTCAAGGAGTGGCGATCGTATCCGCGGCGGTAATCACGGGACTCTCGGGAGGAGCCGGAGCACCATTATTAGAGGCTGCAACGGCCTTGACGACAACTGGAGCAGCAGTAACGGCAGACGGTGCGATGATGTTAACCGCAGTCGGGGCAAACATAGCGACCCAAACCTATGTAGGAAGTAGAGTTGGAGGCACGAACGGAGCGGTAGCCGGATTTGCGAATGGAGTCATTAGTGCGGTTACGATGGCGAAGGAACTCCCGATATCTGGTTATATCAGTTATACCCCTCACCAAAACGCGAATATCATAACCGGTCAACAAGAAG
>NZ_AHMO02000001.1 GCF_000243715.2 Leptospira broomii serovar Hurstbridge str. 5399 | reverse complement strand
CGTTTTTGTGCTTTAGGGTACTTTTTCTTGCACAAACACATTAAAGGGCTTCTGAGGGCTGTTTTTTTGCGTTTTAAGGGTATTTAAGGGGTTAGTCCTTAACTTCTATCGTTGTAATGCGTTTGTCTTGGATTTTGGAGCGTTCTTCTTGCTCCGAAGCAGTCAACACTATATTGGCTGGAAACTCGCAGTATTCCCTATTGTTCCCCCAAGAATTCCATACAAGGTCTTTATTGGCAACATAGACATTACTGGAGCCTGTTTTGTAGACATATAAAAATCCATGTTCTTTGAGATACTTAATTGACCTTGCAACAGTTGCCTGCCCCATATCCAAAGCGTCTTGAAAGACCTTGTAAGAACATACTACAGCGTTATATTTATCCATGTGGTCAAATATAAAAAACAGCACTTGTAGAGCCTTTGGGTTTTCTTTTAGACAGCTTCTGAGATATTCTGAATTATCTTTGTTTACTTGATAAAACCTTGTGAAAGGGCTTTTCTTTTGTCGTTTTAATTCTTCCAGCTCTTCTTGTTCTTTGGCAATTAAATCTATTGCTCGCTGTTTAAAAGACACATCATTCAAATTCTTTGGTTCTGATACGACTACTGGCATTGAAATATCCCCCTTGTTATTTATCATACTGTGATAAATACATTTATCATTCATGATAAAACTTTTATCACAAATGATAATAGAATACAAGGGGTTTTATCATAGCTGGTGATAAAACTAGTTATCACAGCTGGTGATAAAACCTAAAATCGCGTAAAGCCTTGAAAACACTTGATGTAGACCTATTTTTGAGTGTTTTTACTCTTATATCTTCTATGAACGCACCGACCAGAGGGAGGCTAGTGCGTGAAAGGGGGGATTTTCCCCCCTTAAATCCCCCTAGTCGGCTCGTGCCGACAGCACGACCTCTGGAGCTAATTAAGCCCGTCGGTAAGTAAGCCATGGCACATTCAGCCCTAACGCTAGTCAAGGGTGCGGAGCACCGACTCCGTCGGCTTCGCCCTTGACTGCGTGGGCTATGTGCCTTTTATGGCTTACCGACGGGCTTAATTAGCTCCAGAGGTCGTGCTGTCGGCACGAGCCGACTAGAGGGGTTTTAGGGGGGAGAATCCCCCTCTAAGAAGATATAAGAGGGAACGATTAAGTGAAAATCTTGTAGAACCGCATAGAATCTAGCTTTTTTGATGTTTTTAAAGACAGACCTATGTAAAGCACTGCTTTACATCAATGTAAACCAGCTTGCTTTACATACCCTTTACACGTTGTAAACCATTTTCTTGACAAGTTGTAAAATAAAATTTACAATGTGTAATAATTTTAGACAGAGATGAAAGGAGTTTTGATGTCAACGTTAACAGTTTCAGAAAAGCCTAATTTATTGAGCAATAATAGCTTATCTTTTGATGAAAGGGCATTGCAGTTAAAGTCTAAAGAAAAAGCCGAAATGGACGCAATTAAGCGTGAAAAACAAAGTCCTTTTAGCCGTTGGACACAGTTCAATAATGAGCACACAAAAGAACTAATGATACTTGCTATTAAACATCCAAAGGCTCACGCTATACTTTATTTTCTTGTGGACCAAATGGATAACTATAACGCTTGTATTTGTTCTACCGCTGTTATGCAAGAAGTCTTAGGAGTAAGTCGTCAAACCATTTCAAAAAATATCAAGGTTCTTAAAGACCTCGGCTTTTTAGTTACCTTGAAAAGCGGAAATGCAAATGTCTACACGATTAACGATAAAGTTTACTGGAAATCTTGGGGTAACAATAGACAGTACAGCAAATTTCCTGCCAATGTTGTATTAGCCATGTCCGAGCAAGACGAAGACTATAAAATTAACTTTGCAGATTTAAAAGCAGAAAAGATTAAAACTGTCTCCTTGAAGGAAAAAGAATCCTGAAAAACAAGAACAACACTTTAAATACCCTTAAAACGCAAAAAACAGCCCTCAGAAGCCCTTTAATGTGTTTGTGCAAGAAAAAGTACCCTAAAGCACAAAAACGCATTCTAGGGCTTTTTTCGTCCTGGCATTTATCCCGGGAAAACCAAAATCCAATTGAGGCAGGAATAGGACGGCTACGCGTCCGCCGAAATTGCTGCGGGCAAAGCCCACAGCCTGATTTTTTCCAGTGGCTACAAAATGGCTTTTAGAAAAAAGTCGTGGCTACAAAAATGCAAAAATGCCTTATAAATCCACTGCACAAGCGGACTTCTCGATGGCTACAAAAGGCAAAAACGGATCGCCCTACTTGTACATACTGATATTTGCTAAGTACTCTACTGAGTACTTAGCCTATTATGTGTATGTGCATATATTTATCTCTAAGCGAGTAACAAAGCCGTCTTATCGGCGTGCAAAAAAGTAGGAGTGTAATTTCAAAAATGTACGCTGAATTTTGCCTAAAATATCCCCCACTGGCTTTCGCCACCGCCCCTTGGGGCGGTTCAAACCCTCTGGGCTTATTAGCTCCGTCGGTAAGTAAGCCATGGCACATTCAGCCCTAACGCTAGTCAAGGGTGCGGAGCACCGACTCCGTCGGCTTC